>NZ_KV815479.1:11862-22995 GCF_001814225.1 Neisseria sp. HMSC070F02
CCGTACTGGTTTTTGTTAATCCACTATAAAACTTCAGACGGTATCTGCCGCCAAATACCGTCTGAACGCTTGCGGCTTATTTCAAGCCGAGTATACCGCGAAGTTGGGCAAGGTCTTCGGCAAGCGCGTTAATAGAGGCCTGTAACGCTTTGCGGTCGGCTTCGCCCAGCTTGTCGTAGGTTTCAAAACCGTCTTTAGTCCGGTATTTCGCCAGAATTTCGTTGACCTGTTTGAAGTTGGTATCGGTTTTTTCCAACAAGGCTTTGTTTTTGGCCTCGATCAGCGGACGGAACAAATCGACGATTTTTTTCGATCCGTCCACATTGGCTTGGAAATCGCTCAAATCGGTGTGGCTGTACCGGTCTTCTTCGCCGCTGATTTTACTGCCCGCCACTTCTTCAATCAGTTCGGATGCGCCGCCGACCACCTTGCCCGGAGGAAACGCCAATGCGTCGATTTCTTTTTGCAGGGCTTCGACATCGGTCATCAGTTTCGCTGCAATTTCCTTCACGCCGGACACGTCTTTTTCCACCCAAAGGGCGTATTCGATACGGTGAAAGCCGGTAAATCCGGCATCTTTCGCGCCGTCTTTGAAGTCGTCTTCACGCGCATCGATGACGGGGTCGAGTTCGCTGAAAAGCTCGGCAATCGGTTCGATGCGTTCGTAATGGACGCGGGTGTCGGCAAACAGGGATTTCGCCTTTTCAATGTCGCCTGCTTTGACGGCTTCGGTAAAGGTTTTGGTTTTCGCCACCAGCTCTTTAACCTCGCCTTGAACATAGGCTTTATAGTCGGCGAGCGGTTGGGACAGTTTTTCCAAATCCGCTTCGTTGGCGGTGTCTTTAAAGCCGCTGTCGGTTACCACCAGCTTGCCGCGCGGATTGGTCAAAAGACCGCAAGTCATTTCGTATTCGCCCGGCAACAGGGTGACGGTCATTTTATCGGAAAGTCCGGGGGCGATGTTTTCGCGCTCGTCCACCACCATCACGCCCTTCAGGATTTCCCATTCGAGCTTGCGGCCGCTGTTGTTTTTAATATTGAACACAACCTGTCCGCTCGGCACGGTCAGTTCCATCGGTTCGCAGGCATTGTCGTTGACGGCGATACTGACCGAACCGCCCTCGTTGGCGGTTTGCGCCTCACTGGACGCGGCCGGCGCAGCTTTCTCCGCCTCCGGCGGCTGGCACGCGGTCAAACCTAAGGCAAGCATCACGGACAATGCGGTCAAATTGAATTTTCTCATTTCAGCTCCTCTTTACGGGTTAAAGTTTCAGACGGCCTGCTGCCGCACAAAAACCAAGTTATGACGGGAATAAGGTACAGCAGCCAAACCAAGGCCTCGCCCTGCGTCGGATGGTCGGTATAGCCGAAAAATCCGCCGAGCAGCACGCCCAACGGGCTGTCTTCGTGCAAATATTTTGATGAGTCGAACACAATGTCCTGAAGCGCGTTCCAAATGCCTGCTTCGTGCAGCGCACGCAGCGAACCGGCAAGCAGACCAGCGGCAACGATAATCAGAAACGCCCCTGTCCAACGGAAAAACTTCGCCAGATTCAGGCGCATCCCACCCTGATAAATCAACGCGCCAATCACGGCGGCAGCCAAAACCCCCGCTACCGCACCGGCCGGCATCTGCCACGTCGGGCTCTGTTTGAATACGGCAAGCAGGAAAAAAACGCTCTCCAAACCTTCGCGCGCCACGGCAAGAAACGCCATACCGACCAAGGCCCATCCTTGACCGCTGCCACGGTTCAAAGCCGCCTGCACAGAATCCTGAAGCTGCCGCTTCATCGAACGGGCGGCTTTTTTCATCCATAAAATCATATAAGTCAGCATCGCGACAGCAACCAAACCGATAATGCCGACGACGAACTCCTGCTGCTTTTGGGGAATCTCGCCTGTTGCCGAATGGATTCCGTACCCCAGCCCCAAACACATCAAAGAAGCAAGGACGACCCCGAACCAGACCTTAGGCATCAGTTTGGAATGTCCGGACTGTTTCAGAAAACCGGCAACGATGCCGACAATGAGCGCGGCTTCGATACCCTCGCGCAACATAATTAAAAAAGCGACCAGCATAAACGCGAACGAACAAGGATGATGAATAATATATTATCGGAATATTTTCATTGCTTGTAAATACAAATGCAAGTTATTTTTATCTGCAGTACCGCGCGGCGGAAAGTTCCGCAGGCTGCAGCTGCGCCCTGTGTTAAAATCCCCTCTCCACGGCTGCCGCAACGCCGCCCGAAACCATCTTTCTTATTACTGCCGGCAACATTGTCCATTATGAAAAAATACCTGTTCCGCGCCGCCCTGTACGGCATCTCCGCCGCCATCCTCGCCGCCTGCCAAAGCAAGAGCATCCAAACCTTTCCGCAACCCGACACATCCGTCATCAACGGCCCGGACCGGCCGGCCGGCATCCCCGACCCCGCCGGAACGACGGTTGCTGGCGGCGGGGCCGTTTATACCGTTGTGCCGCACCTGTCCCTGCCCCACTGGGCGGCGCAGGATTTCGCCAAAAGCCTGCAATCCTTCCGCCTCGGCTGCGCCAATTTGAAAAACCGCCAAGGCTGGCAGGATGTGTGCGCCCAAGCCTTTCAAACCCCCGTCCATTCCTTTCAGGCAAAACAGTTTTTTGAACGCTATTTCACGCCGTGGCAGGTTGCAGGCAACGGAAGCCTTGCCGGTACGGTTACCGGCTATTACGAACCGGTGCTGAAGGGCGACGACAGGCGGACGGCACAAGCCCGCTTCCCGATTTACGGTATTCCCGACGATTTTATCTCCGTCCCCCTGCCTGCCGGTTTGCGGAGCGGAAAAGCCCTTGTCCGCATCAGGCAGACGGGGAAAAACAGCGGCACAATCGACAATGCCGGCGGCACGCACACCGCCGACCTCTCCCGATTCCCCATCACCGCGCGCACAACGGCAATCAAAGGCAGGTTTGAAGGAAGCCGCTTCCTCCCCTACCACACGCGCAACCAAATCAACGGCGGCGCGCTTGACGGCAAAGCCCCGATACTCGGTTACGCCGAAGACCCTGTCGAACTTTTTTTTATGCACATCCAAGGCTCGGGCCGTCTGAAAACCCCGTCCGGCAAATACATCCGCATCGGCTATGCCGACAAAAACGAACATCCCTACGTTTCCATCGGACGCTATATGGCGGATAAGGGCTACCTCAAACTCGGACAAACCTCCATGCAGGGCATTAAGTCTTATATGCGGCAAAATCCGCAACGCCTCGCCGAAGTTTTGGGTCAAAACCCCAGCTATATCTTTTTCCGAGAGCTTACCGGAAGCAGCAATGACGGCCCTGTCGGCGCACTGGGCACGCCGCTGATGGGCGAGTACGCTGGCGCAGTCGACCGGCACTACATTACCTTGGGTGCGCCCTTATTTGTCGCCACCGCCCATCCGGTTACCCGCAAAGCACTCAACCGCCTGATTATGGCGCAGGATACCGGCAGCGCGATTAAAGGCGCGGTGCGCGTGGATTATTTCTGGGGTTACGGCGACGAAGCAGGGGAAACGGCAGGTAAAATGAAAGAACCAGGTTACGTTTGGCAGCTCCTGCCCAACGGTATGAAGCCTGAATACCGGCCGTAAACCGGCAAAACAATGCCGTCTGAAGCCCATCACGGCCAATCGGGCGCATTAAGGCGAAGTTTGCGATACCGCCGGTACAAGCCGGCTGGACAAAACGCCTTTCTTATTTGACGGAATTATAGTGGATTAACAAAAATCAGGACAAGGCGACCGAAGCCGCAGACAGTACAGATAGCACGGCAAGGCAAGGCGAGGCAACGCCGTACTGGTTTTTGTTAATCCACTATAATTTCCGCCCGAACAAAAATACCCTTTGCAAACGGACGGAATCGGACGGATATTCAAACGCGTCCGAACAAAAAAAGCGGACATTCCTGCCCGCCCGTACCGGTACGGAAACCGCACGTCCGATTCGGACGGCGGCATCCTCCCGGTTGTCCTACGCTAAAGCAACAATGTCGGTTTGCCGTTGCATTTGATTTTTTTTTCCAATTCGTCAAACTCGGCTTCAAACCGCCGTTTTAATTGCTCGATCGCCGCCTGACGCTGCTGATACGTTTGGTTTGACGGCAACGCATTTCGCGCGTCGCGGTATGCCTGTTCCGTTTGTCCGCACTTTTTCTGATGGTCGATGATTTTGTCCTTCATCGCCGCATCGGTTTTCACATACTGCCTGCGTTCGACATACAGCTCTTTCCCGTCGTCGGAAAGTTTGATCGGGATTTCCCCTATCCCCGTGTTTATCGAAAGCGCGCCGTCTTTTTCAGACAAAAGCATAGATTCTTCCTTACCTGTAAACACGTTGATTTTATTAAGGAAGTAATTGCCTTTTTCTTTTTTGACGGCAATCATACCCTCTTTTTTGTCCGACTTTTCACGCCAATAACCCTCGTAACCGCCGGCATCCTTGCCGCAGCCCGCCAACACCGCCGCCACGCCGACGGCCCAAAGCATTTGTTTCATTTCCATACTCCGTTAACATTAAGACTGGGCGAGTATATTGTTTTTTTTTTTCAGCTTGTCAATATTGATTTGCAAAAACTATAAACCGGCAGCAGGCAATGCCGTCTGAACGCCCATCCCGGTCAGGCGGGGAAATCCCTCCCTTTTTTGAGCAAGCCCAAGCCTTCAGACGGCATTTTGCTGTTTTTCGGCGCGGAAGGCGGTTTATAATCCGAAGCGGAAGGTGCGGCACGGGAGCCGTCCGCGCCTGTTTTTTTTCAACCGGATACTAAGGAACAGTCATGTGCGGTATCGTCGGCGCCATCCGCGCCCATCACAACGTCGTCGATTTTCTGACCAACGGCCTCAAACGCCTCGAATACCGGGGTTACGATTCATCGGGCATCGCCGTGTATTCAGACGGCAAAATCAAGCGCGTGCGCCGTGTCGGGCGCGTGCAGTTAATGGAAGATGCGGCGCGTGAAAAGCATTTGAACGGCAGTTTGGGCATCGGGCATACGCGCTGGGCGACACACGGCGGCGTTACCGAGCCGAACGCCCACCCGCACATCAGCGGCGGTATGATTGCCGTCGTCCACAACGGCATCATCGAAAACTTTGAAAGCGAACGTAAACGCTTGGAAGATTTGGGATACCGTTTTGAATCGCAAACGGATACCGAAGTCATCGCCCACAGCATCAATCACGAATACGCGCAAAACGGCGGCAGGCTGTTTGAAGCGGTACAGGAAGCGGTCAAACGTTTCCACGGCGCATACGCCATCGCGGTTATTGCCCAAGACAAGCCTGATGAATTAGTTGTGGCGCGTATGGGCTGCCCGCTTTTGGTCGCTTTGGGCGACGATGAAACCTTTATCGCTTCGGACGTGTCCGCCGTCATCGCCTTTACGCGCCGCGTGGCGTACCTCGAAGACGGCGACATCGCACTGCTGGCTTCAGACGGCATTAAAAGGCTGACCGATAAAAACGGCCTGCCTGCCGAACGCAAAGTCAAGGTATCCGAACTCTCGCTCGCCTCTTTGGAACTGGGACCGTACAGCCACTTTATGCAAAAGGAAATCCACGAGCAGCCGCGCGCGATTGCGGATACGGCGGAAGTTTTCCTCGACGGCGGCCTCATCCCCGAAAACTTCGGCAAAGACGCCAAAAGCGTGTTTGAAAGCATCCGCAGCGTCAAAATCCTTGCCTGCGGCACGTCCTATTACGCCGCGCTGACCGCCAAATATTGGTTGGAATCCATCGCCAAAATCCCGGCCGATGTCGAAATCGCCAGCGAATACCGATACCGCAGCGTGATTGCCGACCCCGACCAACTGGTCATTACCATTTCCCAATCCGGCGAAACGCTGGACACGATGGAGGCTTTGAAATACGCCAAATCGTTGGGACACCGCCACAGCCTCTCCATTTGCAACGTGATGGAATCCGCCCTGCCGCGCGAAAGCAGCCTCGTGCTTTATACCCGTGCCGGTGCGGAAATCGGTGTCGCCTCAACCAAAGCATTTACCACGCAGCTGGTTGCGCTGTTCGGTTTGGCGGTAACGCTGGCGAAAGTGCGCGGTTTGGTTTCCGAAGAAGACGAAGCACGTTACACCGAAGAACTCCGCCAGCTTCCCGGCAGCGTGCAGCACGCTTTAAACCTCGAACCGCAAATTGCCGCCTGGGCGCAACAGTTTGCCAAGAAAACCAGCGCGCTGTTTTTGGGGCGCGGCATCCATTACCCGATTGCCCTCGAAGGCGCGTTAAAACTGAAGGAAATCACCTACATCCACGCTGAAGCCTATCCTGCCGGCGAACTGAAGCACGGGCCGCTTGCCTTGGTGGACGAAAACATGCCCGTCGTCGTCATCGCACCCAACGACAGCCTGTTGGACAAAGTCAAAGCCAATATGCAGGAAGTCGGCGCGCGCGGCGGCGAACTTTTCGTCTTTGCCGACCTCGACAGCAATTTTAATGCCACCGAAGGTGTGCACGTTATCCGCGCACCGCGCCACGTCGGCGAACTGTCCCCCGTCGTGCATACCATCCCCGTGCAGCTCCTCGCCTACCACACCGCCCTCGCACGCGGCACGGATGTGGACAAGCCGCGCAATCTGGCGAAATCCGTAACCGTCGAATAAATCCCGCCGGTTGGCAAAAATGCCGTCTGAAGCCCGATTTTTCAGGCTTCAGACGGCATTTCCCCGTTTGATTTGCGGTATAATCCGCCTTTACCCATTGTTTGCAAAGCACAATATGACACGCAAAATCCTCGTTACCTCCGCCCTGCCCTATGCCAACGGCAGCATCCACCTCGGCCACATGGTCGAACACATCCAAACCGACGTTTGGGTGCGCTTTCAAAAACTGCGCGGCAACGAATGCTACTACTGCTGCGCCGACGACACCCACGGCACGCCCGTGATGCTTGCCGCGCAAAAACAAGGCATCGCGCCCGAAGACATGATTGCCAAAGTGCGCGAAGAACACCTCGCCGACTTCACCGGCTTTTTCATCGGCCACGACAATTATTACAGCACCCATTCCCCTGAAAACAAACAGTTTTCCCAAGACATCTACCGCGCGCTGAAAGCCAACGGCAAAATTGAGAGCCGCGTCATCGAGCAGCTTTTCGACCCCGAAAAACAAATGTTCCTGCCCGACCGCTTCGTCAAAGGCGAATGCCCGAAATGCCACGCCCAAGACCAGTACGGCGACAACTGCGAAGTCTGCGGTACGACCTATTCCCCGACCGAACTGATTAATCCGTATTCCGCCGTTTCCGGTGCCAAACCCGAATTGCGCGAATCCGAACACTTCTTCTTCAAACTGGGCGAATGCGCCGACTTCCTCAAAGCATGGACTTCCGGCAACAACCCGCACGACGGCAAACCCCATCTGCAACCAGAAGCCCTCAACAAAATGAAAGAATGGCTGGGCGAAGGCGAAGAAACCACCCTGTCCGACTGGGACATTTCCCGCGACGCGCCGTATTTCGGTTTTGAAATCCCCGACGCGCCGGGCAAATACTTCTACGTCTGGCTGGACGCGCCCGTCGGCTACATGGCATCGTTTAAAAACCTGTGCGACCGCATCGGCATCGATTTCGACGAATACTTCAAAGCCGGCAGCCAAACCGAGATGTACCACTTCATCGGCAAAGACATCCTCTATTTCCACGCCCTGTTCTGGCCCGCCATGCTGCATTTCTCCGGCCACCGCGCCCCGACCGGCGTGTACGCACACGGCTTTTTGACCGTGGACGGACAAAAAATGTCCAAATCGCGCGGCACGTTTATTACCGCCAAATCCTATCTGGAACAAGGCCTAAACCCCGAGTGGATGCGCTACTACATCGCCGCCAAACTCAACAGCAAAATCGAAGACATCGATTTGAACCTGCAAGACTTTATCTCGCGCGTCAACAGCGACCTCGTCGGCAAATACGTCAACATCGCCGCCCGCGCGTCAGGTTTCATTGCCAAACGCTTTGAAGGCCGTTTGAAAGACGTCGCCGACAGCGCATTGCTGGCAAAACTTGCAGCCGAAAGCGACACCATCGCCGAGCAATACGAAAACCGCGAATACGCCCGCGCCCTGCGCGACATTATGGCTTTGGCTGATGCGGTGAACGAATACGTTGATGCCAACAAACCTTGGGAACTGGCGAAACAAGAAGGCCAAGACGCACGCCTGCACGAAGTATGCAGCGAACTCATCAACGCCTTTACGATGCTGACCGCCTACCTCGCCCCCGTCTTGCCGCAAACCGCCGCAAACGCCGCCAAATTCCTGAATTTGGAAGCCATCACTTGGGCAAATACACGCGAAACCTTGGGCAAACACGCCATCAACAAATACGAACATTTAATGCAACGAGTGGAGCAAAAACAAGTGGACGATTTAATCGAAGCCAACAAACAAAGCATTCAGACGACCCCCGCACCTGCCGCCGAAGAAAGTCAATACGAAAAAGTTGCCGAACAGGCAAGCTTCGACGACTTTATGAAAATCGACATGCGCGTCGCCAAAGTATTGAACTGCGAAGCCGTCGAAGGCAGCACCAAACTCTTAAAATTCGACCTCGATTTCGGTTTTGAAAAACGCATTATCTTCTCCGGCATCGCCGCGTCTTATCCCAACCCTGCCGAGTTAAATGGAAGGATGGTCATCGCCGTCGCCAACTTCGCCCCGCGCAAAATGGCAAAATTCGGCGTATCCGAAGGCATGATTTTGAGTGCCGCCACGGCAGACGGCAAACTGAAGCTCTTAGATGTGGATGCAGGCGCGCAACCGGGCGACAAAGTCGGTTAAGTAGAAATCTCAAAAAATGCCGTCTGAACCCTTTGGGCGTTCAGACGGCATTGTTTTCCGTCATCCCGACAAGCTCAAACCACGCGGTTTTGCGCCTCTCCTTTCACAAAGGCGTGAATGTTCGCCAACAATATATCAAACAGCCTGTCCAACGCTTCACGACTTGCCCACGCGGTATGCGGCGTAACAATCAGATTGGGAAGGTGAGCCTTCAGCAAGGGATTGCCGTTTTTGGGCGGTTCCTCCGTCAAAACATCGACACCTGCCCCGCCAATCTGCCCGTATTTGAGTGCGGCAATCAGCGCGTTTTCATCCACCAGCCCGCCGCGCCCGCAATTGATTAAAACCGCGCCGGGCTTCATCTGCCGCAACTCATTTTCGCCTATCATATTTTCAGTTTGGGCGTTCAGCGGACAGTGCAGCGACAACACGTCGGCAGTCTGTACCGCATCTTCAAAGGAAACATAGCCTTCGCGCACGTCGGGCGCGTGTTTGTGTTCGGCAAACACCACCCTCATACCGAACGCCTGCGCGTATCCGGCCAGCGTCCGTCCGATATTGCCGCGTCCGAAAACCGCCAGCGTTTTACCGTTCAAATCCCGAATCGGCGCGCCGTAATGGCAGAAAAACGGCGACTTTTCCCACAAACCGGCCGCAACATCACGCTGATAGGCAGGCAAATTCCGCATTAACGCAATCATCAGCATAAAGGCGTGTTCCGCAACCGATTCGTTTCCGTATGCGCGGACATTGCATACCGCAACGCCCGCCGCCTTCGCCGCCTCAATATCGATATTATTCACACCGGTCGCACTGACGGCAATCAGCTCAAGCTGAGGATTATCCGCAATGATATCGGCAGAAATGACAACCTTATTGGTGATGACGATGTGCGCACCGCATACGCGTACCGCCGTTTCCGCAGCACCTGTCGTACCGTAAACCGCAAGCTCGTGCGGAAAATCAAAATGAAAAACCCGGCCGGGCAAAGTATCCGCATCCAAAACAACAATCTTTTTATGATTCATAATTTCTATACCTATTTGAAAAATGATTTATTTACACTAACAACAAATAGCAAATTTAAACCGCGCAGCCTTATGATAATCTTTATCATCCCTCCGTCAATGTCCAATCCGAGAGAGGATGATGCTTAAAACCCTGACTTTTGCCGCACTGCATTTCAGCGTCGCCTTCAGTGTAACCTATGTACTGACGGGCAGTATAGGCGTATCGGGAGCAGTTGCGCTGGTCGAACCCCTAATCAACACCGTCGTTTTCTATTTCCATGAAAAAGCATGGAACCTTTACGAAAAAAATAAAACAGTCCAACAAACACAGCCGTTTCAGCTGCACCGGAGCAGCTGACGTTTGAGCGGCATTTGACTTCGCCGGACGGTATGTTACCCTTGCCGTTTTGACCAACAAGCAACGAAAGGACAAATATGGGCAGCCTGATTATTGAAGATTTGCAGGAAGGCTTCGGAAAAGAAGCAGTTAAAGGCAAAGAGATTACCGTGCATTACACAGGTTGGCTGGAAAACGGAACCAAATTCGACTCCAGCCTCGACCGCCGCCAGCCGCTGACCATCACGCTCGGCGTCGGACAAGTCATCAAAGGCTGGGACGAAGGCTTCGGCGGCATGAAGGAAGGCGGCAAACGCAAGCTGACCATCCCTTCGGAAATGGGCTACGGCGCACACGGCGCCGGCGGCGTGATTCCTCCGCACGCCACTTTGATATTTGAAGTCGAGCTGCTGAAAGTGTACGAATAAAGCTGCCCGGGCAATACCGTCTGACATAATGGCTTCAAGCAACGTAAACAACGAAATCAAAGGCAAAAAACTCTCCCTGTGGGCCAAGCGTCAAAACGGTTCGGTAAAATGGTTCTGCGGACAGCCGGTTACGCGCAACGCCAAAGCCACCGACGACGACGTTACCGCCGCCAGCGACAAGCAGATCGACACCAAGCACCTGCCGTCAACCTGCCGCGACGCTTCATCTACCGGTTGCATAGAAACACCACGCGCCGACTTCAAACACTTCCAAAAAATCAGCCGTCACCGAGTATTACCTGAATCACGGCAAATGGCCGAAAAACTTCGTCATTCCCGCGCAGGCGGGAATCTAGGTTTGTCGGCACAGAAACTTATCGGGTAAAAAGGTTTCTCCGGTTCCGAGTTCTAGATTCCCACTTTCGTGGGAATGACGGGATTTAATGATGCCGCCGACATAGCATCCACTCCCTCCGACATCAAAGGCAAATATGTTAAAAGCGTTGAAGTCAAAAACGGCGTCATTACCGCCCAAATGGCTTCAAGC
>NZ_KV815480.1:0-4924 GCF_001814225.1 Neisseria sp. HMSC070F02
TAGATTCCCGCCTGCGCGGGAATGACGGCGGAAAGATTCTATTTTTCCCGATAATCGCCCACAATCTCAAATTCCTTCATTCTCTCAAAAACAAAATCAGAACCCTAAATCCCATCATCCCCATCTATGTGAATATAAAAATTTTAAAAATTATAGTGGATTAACAAAAACCAGTACGTCGTTGCCTCGCCTTAGCTCAAAGAGAACGATTCTCTAAGGTGCTGAAGCACCAAGTGAGTCGGTTCCGTACCATCTGTACTGTCTGCGGCTTCGTCGCCTTGTCCTGATTTAAATTTAATCCACTATATTTTCACAAGCGAAAGAATACCGTCTGAAGCCTTTTTTCCGGGTTTCAGACGGCATTTTTTGCTTGACGTTTCAACTGTAAATCTTCGCGCCTTTTTTGACGAACTCGACCGCTTTTTCCTCCATGCCCTGCCGTTGGGCTTTTTGCTTGTCGGCGTAGTCGCGCACTTCCTGCGTGATTTTCATCGAGCAGAATTTGGGGCCGCACATTGAGCAGAAGTGGGCGATTTTCGCGCCTTCGGCAGGCAGGGTTTCGTCGTGGAAGCTTTCGGCACGTTCAGGGTCGAGGCTTAAGCGAAATTGGTCGCGCCAACGGAACTCGAAACGCGCCTTGCTCAGGGCGTTGTCACGTAATTGTGCGCCCGGCCAGCCTTTGGCGAGATCGGCGGCGTGGGCGGCGAGTTTGTAGGTGATGATGCCGGTGCGCACGTCTTCTTTGTCGGGCAGCCCCAAATGTTCTTTGGGGGTAACGTAACAAAGCATCGCCGTGCCGTACCAGCCGATATTGGCCGCGCCTATGCCCGAGGTGATGTGGTCGTAGCCGGGTGCGATGTCGGTAACGAGCGGGCCGAGCGTGTAAAACGGCGCTTCAAAACAGTGTTGCAGCTCTTCGGTCATATTTTCTTTGACGCGTTGCAGCGGTACATGCCCGGGGCCTTCGATCATGACTTGTACGTCATGTTTCCACGCTTTATCGGTCAATTCGCCCAAGGTGTGCAGTTCGGCGAATTGGGATTCGTCGTTGGCATCGGCAATGCAGCCGGGGCGCAGGCCGTCGCCGAGGCTGAACGATACGTCATACGCTTTCATAATTTCGCAGATTTCGTCGAAATGCGTGTAGAGGAAATTTTCCCGATGATGTGCCAAACACCATTTCGCCATAATCGAACCGCCGCGCGAGACGATGCCGGTGAGGCGGTTGGCGGTCATCGGTACATAACGCAGCAACACGCCCGCGTGTATGGTGAAATAGTCCACGCCTTGTTCCGCCTGCTCGATTAAGGTGTCGCGGAACAAATCCCAAGTCAAATCTTCGGCAATGCCGCCGGTTTTTTCCAAAGCCTGATAAATAGGCACGGTGCCGATGGGGACGGGCGCGTTGCGGATAATCCATTCGCGCGTTTCATGGATGTGCGCGCCTGTGGATAAGTCCATAATTGTGTCCGCGCCCCAACGCAGCGACCACACCATTTTTTCGACTTCTTCGGTCAGACTGGAAGTGACGGCGGAATTGCCCAAGTTGCCGTTGATTTTGACGCGGAAGTTGCGGCCGATAATCATCGGTTCGAGTTCGGGGTGGTTGATGTTGGCGGGGATAATCGCGCGTCCGGCGGCAATTTCTCGGCGCACGAATTCAGGCGTGATTTGGTCGGGATGGGTCGGGATATTCGCGCCGAAACTTTGCCCTGCGTGCTGTTTCAAGAGCTTGGCGTATTCCGGTTTTTGGGACAATTCGTCTAATTTTAAACGTTCGCGTATGGCGACAAACTCCATTTCCGGCGTGATGATGCCTTGGCGGGCGTAATGGAGCTGGGTAACGTTACGTCCTGCTTTGGCGCGGCGCGGGCGGGTAATTTGGTTGAAACGCAGATGGGCGGTTTTCGGATCGTGTGCGCGTTCGATGCCGTATTCGCTGGAGAGCTTGGGCAGGATTTCGGTATCGCCGCGTTCGTTCAGCCATGCGGTGCGGATGTGCGGCAGACCTTGTTTCAGGTCGATGTGTGCCGCTGGATCGCCGTACACGCCGCTGGTGTCATAGACGGGAATCGGCGGGTTGGCTTCCGCGCCTTGCGCCGTATAGGTGTCGTCCTGACGGATTTCACGCAAAGGCACGCGGATGTCGTCGCGGCTGCCTTGCAGATACACGCGTTCCGAGTTCGGATATTTGAAGCGGATACCGATGTCTTCGCTCAAGTCGGCAAGTTCGCGCGCTTCGTTGCCGGAAGTTTTGGCGGTTTTTTTTGGCGTAGTCATAAAAAATGCTCCTGTTTTCTCGTTTAGAATAAAGAAACAGGAGCGTTTTGCGTTTTCAGACGGCATTTGAAAACCAATGCTGTCTGAAAGACAGAATCCGTGAAAACTCCCCACGCAGGTATTATCCCGATCGGGTGTAAAGGGTATTTCTCAGCCGCCTGAACATCAGGCAGCACCCCTGTTTCGATGTTAACCAAAATTAAATCACGAACATGAACTTTTGTAAAGAAAATGATATTTCAAATCAGGCATAAACCGCCGGACGGCAAAATTTTATGATTTTTCGCGGAAATAATGTTTGACAACATAAAAAATCTGCCGTATAGTTTCATCTTCTGACGCGGGATGGAGCAGCATGGTAGCTCGTCGGGCTCATAACCCGAAGGTCGTAGGTTCGAATCCTGCTCCCGCAACCAAATATCAAACCCCTCGGTTCAATGCCGAGGGGTTTTGTTTTGCCTGTTTCCTGCCGCCTCCGTTTTTTGCCGGATTTTCCTTCCTGCCGCAATATCGGAACGGCAGCCCGCCGTCTGTTTGCGGTTGCAAATTCAGGCAGTTTGGCTACAATCTTCCGCATTGTCTTCAAGAAAGCCGACTATGCCGACCGTCCGTTTTACCGAATCCGTCAGCAAACACGACCTTGATGCCCTGTTCGAGTGGGCAAAAGCAAGTTACGGTGCAGAAAGTTGCTGGAAAACACTGTATCTGAACGGCCTGCCTTTGGGCAACCTGTCGCCGGAATGGGCGGAGCGCGTCAAAAAAGACTGGGAGGCAGGCTGCTCGGAGTCTTCAGACGGCATTTTTCTGAATGCGGACGGCTGGTCAGATATGGGCGGCCGCTTGCAGCACCTCACCCGCACATGGAACAAGGCGGGGCTGCTTCACGGATGGCGCAACGAGTGTTTCGACCTGACCGACGGCGGCGGCAATATCTTGTTCTCACTTGAACGCGCCGCTTTCCGCCCGTTCGGACTACTCAGCCGCGCCGTCCATCTCAACGGTCTGACCGAATCGGACGGCCGATGGCATTTCTGGATAGGCAGGCGCAGTCCGCACAAAGCAGTCGATCCCGACAAACTCGACAATACTGCCGCCGGCGGTGTTTCCAGCGGTGAATTGCCGTCTGAAACCGTGTGTCGCGAAAGCAGCGAAGAAGCCGGTTTGGATAAAACGCTGTTTCCGCTCATCCGCCCGGTATCGCAGCTGCACAGCCTGCGCCCCGTCAGCTGGGGTGTGCACAATGAAATCCTGTATGTATTCGATGCCGTCCTGCCCGAAACCTTCCTACCTGAAAATCAGGACGGTGAGGTTGCGTGTTTTGAGAAAATGGACATCGGCAGCTTGGTTGCCACCATGTTGTCGGGAAACATGATGCACGACGCGCAACTGGTTACGCTGGACGCGTTTTGCCGTTACGGTCTGATTGATGCCGCCCATCCGCTGTCCGAGTGGCTGGACGGCATACGTTTATAGGATGCGCCATGCTTGAACTGAACGGACTCTGCAAACGCTTCGGCAATAAAACCGTCGCCGACAACATCTGCCTGACTGTCGGGCGCGGCAAAATACTCGCCGTTTTGGGGCGGTCGGGATGCGGAAAATCCACCCTGCTGAATATGATTGCGGGGATTGTCCGGCCGGACGGTGGGGAAATATGGCTGAACGGGGAAAACATTACCCGTATGCCGCCCGAAAAACGCCGTATTTCTCTGATGTTTCAAGATTACGCGCTGTTTCCCCATATGAGTGCGCTGGAAAATGCGGCATTCGGTTTGAAAATGCAAAAAATGCCGAAAGCCGAAGCCGAACGCCTTGCCATGGCGGCACTTGCCGAAGTCGGACTGGAAAACGAGGCGCACCGTAAGCCTGAAAAACTTTCCGGAGGCGAGAAACAACGGTTGGCACTGGCGCGCGCTTTGGTTGTCCGCCCTTCCCTGCTGTTGCTGGACGAATCGTTTTCCAGTTTGGACACGCATTTGCGCGACCGGCTGCGCCGCATGACCGCCGAACGTATCCGAAACGGCGGCATCCCTGCCGTCTTGGTTACTCATTCGCCCGAAGAAGCCTGTACGACGGCAGACGAAATTGCCGTGATGCATGAAGGGAGGATTCTACAATACGGCACACCCGAAACATTGGTCAAAACACCGTCCTGCGTGCAGGTTGCCCGACTGATGGGGCTGCCCAATACCGACGATGACCGCCATATTCCGCAACATGCGGTGCGTTTCGACCAAGACGGCATGGAGTGCTGCGTATTATCCCGTACCTGTTTGCCCGAATCGTTCAGCCTGTCCGTCCTCCATCCGGAACACGGCATCCTGTGGCTGAACCTCGATATGCCGCACGCCGGTGAAATATCGGGAAACGATACGGTACGCATCCATATCGAAGACAGGGAAATCGTCCGCTTCCGCTGATGCTTCTTAAAAACAAAATGCCGTCTGAAAACCTTTCAGACGGCATTTTTTTACCAAAGCAGCCATATTTTTTATCAGGGCTGCAAAATTTATCCGAAACAACAGAAACCACCCTGCCGTCATTCCCGCAAAAGCGGGAATCTAGAACCCAACACGGCAAAAATTTATCCGAAGCGACAACAATCTTTTCATCGTCATTCCCGCGCAGGCGGGAATCTAGAACG
>NZ_KV815480.1:5024-39660 GCF_001814225.1 Neisseria sp. HMSC070F02
TTTCTGATTTTGGTTTTCTGTTTTTGAGGGAATGGCCGATTTTGGGTTTCTGTTTCGGTTTTCTATTTTGCAAGAATGGCAAAATTTCAGATTGCGGGCATTGTTAAGTATTTCTATTTTTTACCTGCCGTATTTATTTCCGCCCCTTGAAGTCGGCTTCTTCCTCGACAGACACGCTGTTCATCTGTTTGATCAGCTTTTCCGACTTCTCTTCGTCTTCGCAGCGGATGACTTTCACAATATCGCTTTCGAGCTGTCCGACATTGCTGTGCAGAATGATGTTTTTGACGGGCAGGATGTTGTTGGGGTTCATGGAAAAACGGCGCAGCCCCATACCCAATAAAACGCGGGTAAACGCGGTATCGCCCGCCATCTCGCCGCATACGGATACGTCTTTGTCCATGCGGTTGGCGGTACGGATGACGTGTTGCAGCATTTTCAGCACGGCGGGATGGCCGGGCTGGTAGAGGTGGCTGACGCTGTCGTCGCCGCGATCGACGGACAAGATGTATTGAATCAGGTCGTTGGTACCGACGGAGATGAAATCGACCAGTTTCAAAATACTGCCGACGGTCAGCGCGGCAGACGGAATTTCAATCATACAGCCGATGCCGACTTTACCGAAGGCATCGCCGCGTTCGGCAAGCTGGCGTTGCGCGGTGTCGAGGTGGATGAGGCACTGGCGCACTTCGGATACGGAGGTAATCATCGGCCACATCATCCGCACGGGGCCGTGTACCGCCGCACGGAGGATGGCGCGCATCTGGGTGCGGAACATGACCGGTTCGGCAAGGCACAGGCGGATGCCGGTCATGCCCAGCGCGGGGTTGAGGCTGCCGTTGGGCGTGCTGTTTTTCCCGAACCAGCGCGGGTTTTTGTCCACACCCAAATCGACTGTCCGTATCGTTACGCTTTTGCCTTTCATTTTTTTGACAATCGCGCTGTACACTTCGTACTGCTCGTCTTCAGACGGCATCGTATCGCGGTTCAGGTAAAGAAACTCGCTGCGGAACAGCCCGATGCCGTCTGCGCCGAGGTTGTGCAGCGGTTTCACGTCTTCGGCGGATTCTATATTGCCCACAAGCTCGATGCAGACCCCGTCAGCGGTGGCGGCGGCGGTTTTTTTGAGCTTGTTCAAATCGCGTTTGTGGCTGCGGTATTCGCGGGCACGGCGGCGGTATTCGTTCAACACCGACTCATCCGGCGCGATAATCAACACGCCGTTGATACCGTCCACAATGACCGTTTCGCCCTCGGTAATCAGTTTGCGCGCGTTGTGCAGCCCGACGACGGACGGGATGTCCAAGCTCCTGCCCAAAATCGCCGTATGCCCGGTGGGGCCGCCGGCATCGGTAACGAAGGCGGCAATGCGCTGCTCTTTAAACAAAACCGTGTCGGCGGGCGAAAGGTCGTTTGCAATCAGAACGGTTTCGTCAAACAGGTTGTCGGCAACTTCCAACTCGTTGCCCTGCCCGATCAGGTTGTTGTGGATGCGGCGGACGACTTGCAGCATATCCTGCTTGCGTTCGCGCAAATAGGCATCGTCCATATTGTCGAATTGGGCGGCGAGTTTGTCGCTCTGCTGCTTCAATGCCCACTCGGCGTTGATTTTTTGTTCCCTTAAAATATCGACGGGTTCGCGCGACAAGGTAACATCGGTCAAGAGCATCAGGTGCAGCGAGATGAACGCGCCCAACTCGGTCGGGGCGTTTTCGGGAATCGCGCTGCGGAGCTGTTCCAACTCTTTGCGCGTGGCTTTGACGGCGGCATCGAAACGTTCGGCTTCGGCATCGGTGTCCGCCTCCGCAACATCATACTGCGGCACTTCCTCCGTACCGCGCGCAATCAGGTGGGCGCAACCGACGGCAATGCCTTTGCCCGCCGCCACGCCGTGCAGCACGATACTCATTATTCGCCCTCGCCGAAGTAGCCGTTGATTAAGTCGGTCAGGGCGCGCATCGCTTCCGCCTCGTCCGCGCCGTCCGTCTCCAGCTCGATGACCGTACCCTTGGCGGCGGCGAGCATCATCAGCCCCATGATGCTTTTGCCGTTGACGCGGCTGCCGTTTTTCGTTACCCAGACTTCGCTTTGAAACTGAGACGCGGTTTGGGTGAATTTGCTGGAGGCACGGGCGTGAAGTCCGAGTTTGTTGATGATTTCGATGGATTGTTTGAGCATTTCGATTCCCGTGTTATGTATATCGGCAGCAGACGCCGTTTAAAATGTTTTCCTGCCCTGCCGCTTCTTCAGACGGCATCGCCGCTGCGCCGGCACACCAAATCTTCGGGCGCGGACGTGATGGCGAAAATGCCTTTTACCGCCGCCTCCCTGACGCATTCGGTAAAGGCGGCAAGGTCTTCCGCCGCCGGCGAATATTGGACGGCCTTAACCATCATCGGCGCGTTCAGCCCGGTCAAAATCGCCGATTTGTTTTCGCGCACGAGGCGGCGGGCTGCATTGCAGGGGGTCGCGCCGAAAATATCGGTCATAATCAGCACGCCGTCGTTGTCGGGAAACTCCTGAAGCGCGGCAATGGCGTTGTTGATGATGTCGTCTTGGTCTTCCGTCGGCTGCACGCCGAGTATGCGGACGTTTTCAGGCAGCCCGCCCGGGAAAAAATGATGTGCCAGCTTGCGGTAGGCTTCGCCTATGGTTTCGTGTGTGATGATTAAAAGCCCTATCATATTATGCGTCCTGTTCTTCATTATCCTGCCGGCGTATGGGCGCGATGCCGTCTGAAAGGCCTTCAGACGGCATCGCGTCCTTATTTTCCGTCCAATGCGTAAATCTCGCCCAAATTACGCCAGCAGCCCGCCGCATCCATGCCGTAACCGAAAACATAACGGTTCGGCACATCCAGTCCGACATAATCGGCTCGGATAGGCTTGGGTTTGTCAATCAGCTTGTTGGCGAACACCGCCGCACGGCAGCTTGCCGCACCCATTTCCAAAAGTTTGGCTTGAATGGCGGACATCGTATGCCCTTCGTCCAAAATATCGTCCAGCACGACGACGTGCCTGCCCCGGATTTGTTCCGCATCGGGCATACGCTTCCAGTTGAACGCGCCGCCCTCCAGCTTGTCGCCGTAACGGGAAACGTGAACATAATCAAAATCTAAGGGAAAACGCAACAGCGGCAACAACTGCCCCGTAAACACCACCGCGCCGCCCATCACGGGCAGCAGCAGCGGATATTTGCCGCCCAAATCGCGCGTAATCTCGTCCGCCACTTTTTGCAGTGCGGCACGGCATTGGCCTTGGTCGAACAAAAGATCGGCGTTTTCAAGCATCGCCTGTGTTTCAAGGCGTTTGGTTTCTAAATCGGTCATATGTCGGAATCGGTCGGTAAAAGGAAAATTATAAACCAAAGTATCGGCTGCCGTCTGAACCGTCCTGCTCAGCGGTCGGTACGCACGCGCACAAATGTGGCAAATTTCGGCGTGCCTTTCCGCGTAAAACCACGGTAGCGGTAGGTAATCAGTGTGCCGATTTTGGGCGGGTTGTCGCGGTCTTTGTCTTTGAAACCGCTGCCGATGCGGAATTCGCCGTGTCGGTTTTTGCAGCCGACCGCGCCCAGCCGTCCGGCGTTTCGCCCTTTGCCCTCATAGTGCCGCGTTACCGTGCATTCGTCGTCGTATTGGCTTTTCAGCTTCAATAATTGGCTGCTCCTGCCGCCGCTGTAACGGGATTCGGGCTGACGCAGCATCACGCCTTCGCCGCCCTGCGCTTCGATTTGTTTTAAAAAGTCCATCGCGTGCTGCCGGTCGCGCACTTTGATTTGTGGGATGATGGTAATCGGCGCGTTCGGATGCGTTTTCAGCCACTGCGTTGCGACTGCCAAACGTTGGTAGAGATTGCCCTGCGCCTTGGGTACATCGAAAACGTGCAGGCGGATACCGCGCCAGTCTGAAGAAGCAGAACGCACGGTAGCGGAAATCTGCTCGAACTGACCGCGTCCGCTATACAATTCGCCGTCCAAAGGATAAGGCGGAAACTGCGCGGTAAAGCCTTTGGGGGGCGTAAACGCGTAGCCCTGACGGCTTATCAGGTGCTTTCCGTCCCAATAGGCGCGCACGCCGTCGAGTTTCTCGCTCATTGCCCAGCCTGCAATCTCTTGGTCTTTGTATTCCTGCGCCAACATCAAATCCGCCGCGCCTGCCGATGCAGGGATGAAAACCGCCATAAAAATCGGTATGATGCCGCCGATTGTCTTCTTAATCATCTGATTCCCCCAATATCAAAACGGGCGGCAAACCGCCATAAAACAAACGGCAAACCCGATGCCGTCTGAAAAACCGTTTAGGAACACGCCGATGACCCTACGTTACGAAATCTTCCCCGTTACCCCCTTCCGCCAAAACTGCACCCTGATTTGGGACGACGAAAGTGGCGAAGCCGTCCTGACCGATGTCGGCGGCGATGTGCCGTTCCTGCTGCAAGCGTTGGCAAACCGCAAACTTACGCTCACGGCAATCTGGCTGACGCACGGCCATCTCGATCACGCGGGCGGCGTGGTCGAAATGTTGAAAACGCATAAAGTCCCTGTCCTCGGTTCGCACCGCGAAGATGAATTCCTGCTCCAATCGCTGCCGCAAACCACCGCGCAATACGGATTCCCCGTCTCGCCCGCCTTTGCGCCGAACCATTGGCTCGAAGAAGGCGAAACGCTCAAAGTCGGACGCTACGCCTTCCAAGTGCTGCATATTCCGGGGCACACGCCGGGACACGTGGTTTTCTATTGTGCCGAAGCGGAGCTGCTGATTGCGGGCGACGTGCTGTTTTACGAAACCATAGGCAGAACCGATTTTCCGCGCGGCAACCACGCCGACTTAATCAATAATATCCGCAACAAATTATTCGCCCTCCCCGAAACCGTGCAAGTTGTCGCCGGACACGGGCGTATGACTTCCATCGGACACGAAAAACGGCACAATCCGTTTTTCTAACCGACTTCACTACGGTCTTCAGACGGCGTCATCTGCACTGATGCCGTCTGAAACGCAAAAGGCTCAGACAACCGCCGCCTTGCCGGTGTACCTCGCCGGACAAGGCTTTGGTAAGTACTTCAAACCAACCCCAAATCAGAACCGGTACAGTTACGCCGCGCTTTCGGCATTCCCGCCCCTGCTGAAACAAGCTTTTCCGCACAAGTCAGACTGCTTCATCTTCTGCCGCATATTCCAAAGATTCCGACAACGCCGTTGTTTCATTGGCACGTTCGGTCAAATCGCGTGCAAGCTGCTTGTTTGCCTTCACACCCAACAGACGCAGTTTCTCGGCGCGGCCGACCAGATTCCCGCGCCCTTCGGCAAGTTGCTTGAATGCCGTCTGAAAGCTGTTTTGCGCCTGATCGATGCCTTTGCCGACGCTTTCGAGCGTCTGTACAAAGCCGACAAACTTGTCGTACAGCTTGCCGCCTTCGTCCGCAATCGCCAGCGCGTTTTGGTTTTGCTGCTCGTTGCGCCAAATATTCGCCACCGTCCGCAAAGTCGCCAGCAGCGTACTGGGGCCGACCAGCATAATCCGTTTGTCGAAACACTCTTGGAACAAGCCCGCGTCATTCTGCAACGCCAACAGGTAGGCCGGTTCGACAGGGATAAACATAAAGACGAAATCCAATGTGTTCACACCTTCCAAATCGGTGTAATCCTTCAGCGACAAGCCTTTCATATGCGCGCGTATGCTGGCAACGTGTGCCGCCAGTTCGCGTGCCGCCGTATCCGCATCCGCCGCCTGCGTGTAGCGCACATAAGCTGTCAGCGAGACCTTGGAGTCAATCACAATCTGCTTGTTGTCGGGCAGGTTGACCAAAACGTCGGGCTGGAGGCGGCGCGTGCCGCCGTCTTCCTCTTTTCGGACGGATGCCGCCTGAACCACATATTCGCGCCCTTTCTGGAGGCCGGAATTTTCCAAAACCGTTTCCAGAATCATTTCGCCCCAATTGCCCTGAACCTTGTTCTGCGTACCGGTCAGCGCGTTGGTCAGTGCCTTTGCCTCGCTGTGCAGCTGCGCATTCAATCCTTGAAGCCGTTTCAATTCGTTTTCCAACGTCAGCCGCTCGCGCGATTCTTTATCATAGGTTTGCTTGACCAACTCGCCGAAACCGTGGATGCGTTCGTTCAACGGGTTCAAAACCTGATGGAGCTGCTCGCGGTTCTGCTCGGTAAAACGGCGGCTTTTTTCTTCCAAAATCGTGTTGGCAAGATTTTGAAACTGATCGCTCAAACTTTTGCGCGCCTCGCCCAGCAAGGACAGCTTCTCTTCAGAAGCAAGGCGTTCCTGTTCGATTTGCGTTGCCAAACGTTCGTTTTCAACCGCCAAACCCTGTGCCTTTTCCTGCAACTCGATATACGACTGCTTCAGCCGCGCCGACTCCGCCTCTTTTTCCTGCAAATGGGCAATCTGCTTTTCGGCTGCGGAAAAACGGTTGCCCAAAGCATAATTTTCGTCCTGCAAATGCCGATATTTCCCGTCCAACACCGCCAATTCCGACACGGTTTTGCCGTGCGCCTGTTCGACAAAATCACATCTTGCCGCCTTTTCCGCCAGGTGCGCGTTCAAACCGGCAAACTCGCCCTGAAACCTGCCCTTCATCAGCAACCATGTAAACAACACGCCCGACACCAACGCCGCCAAAGGCAGCAAAACAGTCATCAGTTCCATCAATCATCCTAATATTCAAACATTTTCACACCGGACAAAACCGCCGCTTATTCCGATTCTACCTGTTTGTTCGACATAGCTCCAAAAAATATAGCGGATTGGCTTTAAACCTGTTCGACATCGCCTTACCATGCTGCTTGCGGTTTCAGGCCTTTTCCTAATTCAATATCCATCCGCCGCAAACCCTGATTAAGTTCCCGATGTCTGACATTTTTAGAATGATGCCGTCTGAAATGTTGCAGCTATGTTCAGACGGCATACGGATTCAGGCTTTTCAAACGGCAGGCAAAATGAAAAAAGGGCAAACCCTAAAGGATTTGCCCTTTTGTTCCAAACGCTTAGTGTACGTCTTTCCAATATTCTTTTTTCAGGAAATACGCCAAAGGCAGCATAACCGCAAATAGGAAAATCATCACGACATAGCCTATACGTTTGCGTTGCAGTTGTGCAGGTTCGCCCATGTACACAAGGTAATTGACCAAATCGCGTACATATGCGTCGTACTCTTTTTGGATCACTTTGCCGTTAGGCAGACGGCGGCTGTGCAAACCGGTAGATTCCCAATACAGCTTAGGCTTCATCTCGCCGTGTTCGTCTTTTACCATAACCGGCTGACCTTTGGCATCCAACTCAACGGCTTGAACGCCTTGCTGTTCCCACAGCGGGTGAGGCATACCGACTTTATCAAATACGGTATTGTTCCAGCCGCTCGGACGGGTCGGATCTTTATAGAAGCCGCGCATATAGGCGTAAAGGTAGTCTGCACCTTTGGAACGCGCAATCAATGTCAAATCGGGCGGAGCAGCACCAAACCATTTTGCCGCATCTTTCGGGTTCATCGCCGAATGCATGACATCGCCGACATTATCGGTGGTAAACATCAGGTTTTTCTTGATTTCTTCGTCAGTCAAACCGATGTCTTTCAAACGGTTGAAACGCATACCGCTTGCCGAGTGGCAGGACAGGCAATAGTTGGTAAAGATTTGTGCGCCGCGCTGCAGGCTGACTTGGTCGCGCAAATCGATATCGACTTTCTCATAGTGTGCATGACCGCCCGAAGCAAATGCCGCACCCATGGGTACTGCCAACAGCAAGGCAGCAAACCAATTTTTCATAGCTTGTTTCATTTTGACTGCCCTCATCAGATGTTGGTTGCAAACAGGTAAGCACCCACGGCGGTAATGCCGACGTAAACAAAGAACATGATTTTTTGTTTGGCGGTGCTCATGGTTACGCGTTCGGGAACCGGTTTGTTTTTATCCAGCTTGGTATAGAACGGCATACCCAGGAAGAATGCGAAATAGACGAAGGACAGGATGCGCGCGACCAAAGTACGCGTATCGGTTGCCACCATCGCGCCCAAAATACCCAAACCGATAAAGGAAATGATGAACAAGACCAATGCGGTTTTGAAAATCGGGCCGCGGTAACGGACGGATTTCACCTCGCCCCTATCCAGCCAAGGCAACAGGGCAATCAGTACAACTGCCGCACCCATACCGATTACACCCCATACCTGTGTTCCCAAGAACGAGGGAATCGCACGCAAAATGGCGTAGAACGGAGTGAAGTACCATACCGGTGCAATGTGCGGAGGTGTTTTCAGCGCATTCGCAGCATCGAAGTTCGGCGCTTCGAGGAAGTAGCCGCCGCCTTCTGGTGCAAAGAACAACACGGAACAGAAGACAATCAGGAATACAACGACACCCAAGATGTCCTTAACGGTGTAGTAAGGATGGAATGGGATACCGTCGCGCGGGATACCGTTTTCGTCTTTGTTTTTCTTGATTTCAACGCCGTCAGGGTTGTTAGAACCCACTTCGTGCAGGGCGATGATGTGCGCCACAACCAAGCCGAGCAATACCAAAGGTACCGCGATAACGTGCAGGGCAAAGAAGCGGTTCAGGGTAACGTCGGAAACGTTAAAGTCGCCGCGGATCCAAGTGGACAAATCAGGACCGATAACAGGGATGGCGGAGAACAAGTTAATAATTACCTGCGCACCCCAGAAGGACATTTGACCCCAAGGCAACAGGTAGCCCATAAAGGCTTCCGCCATCAATGCCAAGAAAATCAGGGAGCCGAAAATCCACACCAACTCACGGGGTTTTTTGTACGAACCGTAAATCAAACCACGGAACATGTGCAGATAAACAACAATGAAGAAGAACGATGCGCCGGTGGAGTGCATATAGCGGATAATCCAACCGCCGGACACGTCGCGCATAATGTATTCTACTGCGGTAAAGGCGGCAGGCAGATGGTAGGCGTTCAGGTTGCCGTCGGGTTTGTAGTTCATGGTCAGGAAAATGCCGCTGACGATTTGAATCACGAGGACAAGCAAGGCTAAAGAGCCGAAGTAGTACCAAAAATTAAAGTTTTTCGGTGCGTAGTATTGAGCCAAATGCTCATT
This sequence comes from Neisseria sp. HMSC070F02, assembly GCF_001814225.1. Classification (NCBI taxonomy): domain Bacteria; kingdom Pseudomonadati; phylum Pseudomonadota; class Betaproteobacteria; order Neisseriales; family Neisseriaceae; genus Neisseria; species Neisseria sp. HMSC070F02. Next base: position 14,100 of record NZ_KV815480.1, read on the forward strand.
CCACATTTTAGACAGGGGGAAACGAGCGTCCATCCAGCCTAACAATGCTTTTGCTTTGCTATTGGTTTGGTTTGCCATAATTATCGTTCCTTATTCTTAGTCTTCGCCCACCAAGATAGTTGTGTCGCTCAAGTATTTATATGGTGGGACAACCAGGTTGGTCGGGGCAGGAACACCTTTATATACGCGGCCGGCCAAGTCGAATTTCGAACCGTGGCAGGGGCAGAAGAAGCCGCCTTTCCAGTCTGCACCCAAATCGGCAGGGGCAATGTCGGGACGGAAGGTGGGCGAGCAGCCCAAATGGGTGCAGATACCGATGGCGACAAGGATGTTCGGCTTAATCGAACGGGTCTCGTTTTTAGCATACTCCGGCTGCTGTTCCGCATCGGAATTGGGATCGGTAAGTTCGCCGTTCAGGCCTTTCAGGTCTTTAAGCTGCTGATCTGTACGGTTGAGCACCCAAATCGGTTTGCCTTGCCACTCGGCGGTCAGCAGCTGACCCGCTTCGATTTTACTGACATCCACCTCGACGGCAGCACCGGCGGCCTTGGCTTTTTCCGAAGGGAAAAAACTGGCCACAAACGGCGTTGCCACACCCAATGCTGCCACTCCGCCCGCGCCGCAGGTCGCGAGTGTCAGGAAACGGCGGCGGCCGTTGTTGATTTCTTGATTATCCATTATTCAGTCGTCCTAATATTTTGGGAATACCGAGCCATTAAACGTTGCAATTTTACCCAGTTTGCAGTGATACTCAAAGCATTATTTAAAATAAGGTAAAGTTTTATGATATTTCTCAAGACTCAAGCCGGATTGTTTTCGTCAAAATGGCACACTTCCAACCCGAAAACCTCTGCCGCCGATTCTGCCAGCGCGCGTACGCCGTAACGTTCCGTCGCGTGATGCCCTGCCGAAATGAAAGCCGTACCCGTTTCATTGGCAAGGTGGTATTGGGCTTCAGAGATTTCCCCCGTCAAATACAGATCGACACCTTCGTCTATTGCCGTCTGAAAAAACCCCTGCGCCCCGCCGCTGCACCATGCAACCCGTCGGATTTCGCGTTCGGGTTTGCCGATGACGACAGGCTTACGTTGCAAAACTGTTTCAATATGCGCCGCCAATGCGCCGAGTGTCTTGGCTTGTTTCAGGCTGCCCGAGTTGAGCAGGTTTTGTTCGCCGAACCGTTTTTCTGTCGCAAAACCCAATCTGTCGGCGAGTTGGGCATTGTTGCCCAGTGTGGGATGTGCATCCAGGGGCAGATGGTAGCCTGCCATATTGATGTCGTGCCGTAACAGTGCGGCAATCCGTTCTTTTTTCCAACCAGTAACGGTCGGCAACTCGTTTTTCCAGAACATACCGTGATGTACCAAAAGCAAATCTGCCTTCTGCTCCACAGCAAAATCAATCGCTGCCCTGCTTGCCGTTACCGACGTAACGATTTTCCCGATATATTCCCTCCCTTCAACCTGCAAACCATTGGGGGCGTAATCTTTAAACGATGCCGTCTGCAACGTTTCATTACACCAAGTCAGAAAATCCCTGCGCAATACCATCTTTTTTCCTAATCGCTTTAAACAAGCGGGCATTCTAATCGCAAAATGTCCGGAATTCACATTTTTCCGATTTGCACCCGCATATGAATTATTTTAATATGCGCCGGTTCAATATGCCGTCTGAAGCCCCCATGGATTCCATTATCGAATTGCGCCACCTCAAAACCCTGCTGGCACTTGAAGAAACCGGCAGCGTCTCCCTTGCCGCCAAACGGGTTTTCCTTACCCAATCCGCCCTTTCCCACCAGATCCGTATGCTCGAAAACCACTACGGCACGCCGCTGTTCGAACGCAAATCCACGCCCTTGCGCTTTACCCCGGTGGGCGAAAGGCTGCTGCGCCTCGCCCACGAACTGATACCTCAAGTTGCTGTTGCAGAACGAGATTTGGCGCGAATCACGGAAGGGGAGGCGGGAGAGCTGCGGATTGCCGTCGAATGCCATACCTGTTTCGACTGGCTGATGCCCGCCATGGGCGAATTCCGCCCGATGTGGCCCCAAGTCGAACTGGATATCGTATCGGGATTCCAAGCGGATCCCGTCGGGCTGCTGCTGCAACACCGCGCCGACCTTGCCATTGTTTCCGAAGCGGAAAAACAAAGCGGCATCAGCTTCCAACCACTGTTTGCCTACGAAATGGTCGGCATCTGCGCCAAAGATCACCCGCTTGCCGCCAAAACTGTCTGGGAAGCCGAAGACTTTATCGGGGAAACCCTGATTACTTATCCCGTTCCCGACGAGATGCTGGATTTGCCCAAAAAAATCCTGATTCCGAAAAACATCAACCCGCCGCGCCGACACAGCGAACTGACCATCGCCATTATCCAACTGGTTGCCAGCAGACGTGGCATTGCCGCCCTTCCCTATTGGACAGTCATGCCCTACCTTGAAAAAGGCTATGTCGTCCACCGCCAAATTACTGCCGACGGACTGCAAAGCAAACTGTATGCCGCCATCCGTACCGAAGATACGGACAAGAGCTATCTGAACAATTTTTGCCAAATCATACGCGAACGCGGTTTTGCAGATTTGCCCGGACTGAGCGAACTGGAACCGGTCTGACCCCTTATTCAACCATACCCGGCAGTTTTTCTATTTTTTCATGTATAGTGGATTAACAAAAACCAGTACGGCGTTTGCCTCGCCTTACCGTACTATTTGTACTGTCTGCGGCTTCGTCGCCTTGTCCTGATTTAAATTTAATCCACTATACTGTTTTTGATTTTTGCCCAATCTGTAATCTTTAGATTGCCAATGGGAAACCGTCTACTACAAATAAAAAACCCTGCGATAAGCAGGGTTTTTTGAATTTCCAACATTAACGTTTGGAGAATTGTTTTGCACGGCGTGCTTTGCGCAGACCCGGTTTTTTACGTTCGACTTCGCGGGCATCGCGGGTAACAAAACCAGCTTGAGACAAGGCGGGTTTCAACGCGGCATCGAAGTCGATCAGGGCACGGGTAATGCCGTGGCGGATTGCGCCGGACTGGCCGGTTTCGCCGCCGCCAACAACATTGACTTTGATGTCGAAAGATTCGGCGTTTTCAGTCAGAACCAAGGGTTGGCGAACAACCATTCGGCTGGTTTCGCGTGCGAAGAATTCGTCAACGGGACGGCCGTTTACGATGATTTGACCTGTACCTTTAATCAGGAATACACGAGCCACTGAACTTTTGCGGCGGCCTGTGCCGTAGTAGTATTTACCGTTCATGTCGCGTCCTTATTTCAGTTCCAAAACTTTGGGTTGTCGCGCAGCATGGGCGTGTTCCGCACCCGCATACACTTTCAGTTTTTTAATCATGGCGTAACCCAAAGGACCTTTGGGCAGCATACCTTTTACAGCTTGTTCCAAAGCGCGGCCCGGGAATTGCTCTTGCATTTCGCGGAAAGTGCGTTCGTAGATACCGCCTGGGAAACCGGAATGGCGGAAGTATTTTTTATCTTCGAATTTGGCACCGGTTACACGCAGTTTGTCCGCATTGATAACAATGATGTAATCGCCGGTATCGACGTGGGGGGTGTATTCAGGTTTGTGTTTGCCACGCAGACGGCTGGCGACTTCGGCCGCAACGCGACCCAAGACTTTGTCTTGGGCATCGATGACGAACCATTCGCGCTTCACCTCGTGGGGTTTCGCTGAAAAGGTTTTCATAGTGGAAATCCAGATAGATATAGAAAGTTGTAAATTTTAAAGACAGGATTCGATTTTGTCAATCGCATTACCGCGTTACGGAAGGATTTTCCGGATTTCGGCAGACTGCATACTGCTTTTTCGGGCGGGGCGGCGGCCAATGTGAAAAACCGCATCGTTGCGATGCGGTTTTGAATGGGAATCCCCGCGAGAGCCGTTTCGGCCGAATCCGCTTGAACCTTGCTGACAAGGCGGCTGCCTCGGGTAGTTTCGGGTGCGTCCGCAAAAGGACGCTCGCGCCCACTACTGCTCCCGGCAACCTTAAGCGAACTTATTGGTTCAAAGGAATATATGCCTTCGCGGACACCGCAGGGAAAAAGGGGTTATTCCTGCGCCAAGCGGGATAGTGCTTTTTGGCAGGCGTTGTCCATATCGGCTATTTTACGCGCAAAATCGCCGATTGCCAAATCGCCGCCGTTCAGAGAGGTTTTCAACAGGTCGTGGACGACGTTGAGCGCGGCCATAATGACGATTTTTTCGCTGTCCGCGACGCGTCCGCCTTCGCGGATGGCTTCGGCTTTGCCGTTGAGCATTCCGACTGCCTGCAACAGTGTGTCTTTTTCTTCTGCCGGCGTGTTGACGGTCAGCCGGGCGTGCATGACTTCGATGTGGACTTGTTCGATGTTCATCCTTTAATCCTTATTGCTGCGTTTCCTGCCATTGGGGGAGGCGCGCTGCCAGTGCGCTGATTTTTTCCCTGCTCTGTTCGAGCAGGCTGCGGTATCGTGTATTTTCTTCTGTCAGGCTGTCGATTTTGTTTTGCAGGTCTTCTTTGAGTTTGCCGACTTGGACGAGCAGGGCTTCGCTGAGTTCGTCGACGGCGGTTTCGTGTTCGAGTTTTTGCCGCTCGTGCGCCCGTTTGAGTTCGGCGACGGTTTCTTTGAGGCGGCGGTTTTCGCTGACGAGGGTTTCGAATTTTTGTACCAGCGTATAAACGCTGCTTTCGAGTTTTTCGATATTTTGTTTCATAACCTTACCTGTCCGTATGCCGTCTGAAGGCTTCAGACGGCATCTGTCTGTTGTTTATTCGAAACGCGCGCTGCGTTCCATCAGTCTTTCGACGACCTGCTGAGGGGTCATTTCCTTACGGATGAGTTGCAGCAGGGTTTGGGTAATCGGCATATCGATTTGGTACTTACAGGCAGTATTGAAGACTTCTTCTATCGTGCTGACCCCTTCGGAAACGTGTCCGATTTCGACCAGCACCTGATGCAGTTCCTTGCCTTCTGCCAAACCCAAGCCGACGCGGCGGTTGCGTGAGAGTGCGCCAGTGCAGGTCAAGATGAGGTCGCCGATGCCTGCCAGCCCCATCATGGTTTTGGGCTGTGCGCCCATTGCGGAGGCAAGGCGGGTAATTTCAGCTAATCCGCGCGTAACCAGTGCGGCACGGGCGTTAAGCCCGTACTCTAGGCCATCGGACAATCCGGTGGCAATCGCCATAACATTTTTTACCGCGCCGCCAACCGCCACGCCGATAACGTCGGTACTGCCGTAAAGCCTCATGACAGTCGTGTTGAGCTGCGGTACGAGTTCTTCAATCCACTCTTGGTTTTCGGAGGCGAGGACGACGGCACAGGGCAGTTGTTTGGCGAGTTCCTGTGCAAAACTCGGGCCGGAGAGTACGCCGATTTTCTTATTGTCGGGCAATACTTCTTTCAATACTTGAAAGGTCAGCAGCCCTGTATCCTGCTCGAATCCTTTGCAGGCGGCGAGGACGGGGAGGTGTCCCGCGCCGTACTGTTTGAGCAGCTCTGCGCTGCTTCTCAATCCGGCAACGGAGGTTACGATAAGGACAAGTCCGCTGTCTTTGAGCGCGTCTGCCAAATCCGCACACACTTCCAAGGTTTCGGGAAAGGAAAAGCCGGGCAGTCCGCGTTTGTTTTCACGCGCTTCCTGCATTTGGCGGACTTGGTCTGCGTTGCGCGTCCACAGGGATACGCGGTTGCCGTGTTGGGAAAAGTGCAGGGCGAGCGCCGTACCCCACGAACCTGCGCCGATAACGGTAATTTTCATTGGTCGTCTTTCAACATATCACTGCCGTTCACTTTAAAACAATCGGTGTTTCTCTGCAAGTGCGGTCAGGGAAATGCCGTCTGAAAGGTGTTCAGACGGCATTTTGCCCCGATGCGGCACAATCAGCCTGTATTGCGCAAACCTTGCGCCACGCCGTTGATGGTCAGGTGAACCATCAGCAGCGCGTGCGGATTGTCGGGTTCTTTACGCAGGCGTTTGAGCATGGCGACCTGCAGGCCGTTGAGCGCGTTCAAATATGGAATCCTCAAGGCAAGCGAACGGGCGAGGCTGCGGTTGTCGCGTAAAAGTTCTTCGGTTTGCAGCAGGTCGAGCAGGGCTTTGCGGCTGCGTTGGTATTCTTCCTTAATCATGCCGAAGATGACGGCGGCTTTTTCCGGCGATTCGCTCAAGCCGGCATAGTTTTCCGCGAGGGTGATGTCGGTTTTCGCCATCACTTGCTCCATATTGGAAAGCATGGCTTGGAAGAACGGGTTGCTTTGGGCGTGTTCGCGCAGGGCGGCGAGCGTTTCGGGTTTGTCTTCGCACAAGGTTTCCACCGCGCTGCCGAAACCGTACCAAGCAGGCAGCATGAGGCGGTTTTGCATCCATGAGAATACCCACGGAATAGCGCGCAAGTCCTGAATCCGCGCCAAGGTTTTGCGGCTGGCAGGACGGCTGCCGAGGTTGAGGGTGGCAATTTCCTGAATCGGGCTGGTTTGCAGGAAGTAGTCGATGAAGTCAGGGTGGGTAATCAGTTCGCGGTAGTATTTGAACGATACGTCCGACAATGCCTGCATGAGCGCAGGTTCGGGGTCTTTTTGATCGGGCAGCAGGCTGGCTTCGAGTGTTGCGGCAACAAGGGTTTCGAGATTGCGCACGGCATTGCCCGGGTCGGCGTATTTGGCGGTAATGACTTCGCCTTGCTCGGTGATGCGGATTTGTCCGGCCACGCTGCCTGCCGGTTGGGCGAGAATGGCTTGGTAAGACGGGCCGCCGCCGCGTCCGACGCTGCCGCCGCGTCCGTGGAACAGGCGCATGCGGACATCGTATTTTTTGAAGAGTTCGACCAAGTCCAATTCCGCCTGGTAGAGGCACCATGAGCTGGTAACGTAGCCGCCGTCCTTGTTGGAGTCGGAGTAGCCCAGCATGATTTCTTGGATATTGCCGCGGCTTTCGAGCAAGGCATCGTACCAATCGAGGCGGAACATGGTTTCCATGACCGGACAGGCGTTTTCGAGTGCTTCGATGGTTTCAAACAGCGGCACGATATTGATGCGGCTGTGCGGTTTGCCGTTTTCCACCGCCAACAGGCCGCTTTCTTTCAGCAGCAATGCCAAGGCGAGCAGGTCGCTGGGTTGTTCGCAGTTGGAAATAATGCTTTGTGTTACGGCATCTTCGCCAAATTCGTCTTTGATTTTGCGCGCTTCGTTGAAAATTGCCAGTTCGTGGCGGGTATGGTCGCTGTATGTGATGAACGGGCTGTACAGCGGACGTTGATGACTCAATTCGCGCAACAGGACGGCTTGTTTCTGCTCTTCGGAGAGGCTGTTGTAGTCTTCCAGGCCGGCGTGTTGGAAAAGCTCGGCAACCACATCGGCGTGTTTGCCCGCGTGTTGGCGCAAATCAAGCGGCATCATATGGAAGCCGAACACGGATACGGAGCGGATGAGGTCTGCCAGACGGCCTTCGGCAAGCAGGCGGCTGCCGTTGTCGATAAGGGAACGTTGCAGTTTTTTCAAATCATCGAGAAATTCTTGTGCCGAAGCATAAGGCTCGAGAAAGCCGAATTTGCAGCCCATACCCAAACCGAGCGCGCGCGCTTTGCCCATAGCGCGCGCCATAATGTAGGCGATGGCGCGGCGGTAGGGTTCTTCCGTGCGGGCGATTTCTTCGTCAGGCGAGAGGGCTGCCAGTGCCATTACGTCGTCGTTGACTTTGACGCGGCGGATGGAGAGCGGCAGTTCGCGGTAAAGTTTGTCGAGTTCGCCGCGATAGAAACGGAACACGGCATCGGCGTGGCGGCGGAAGGCAAAGCGCAGGGTTTCGGCAGAAACAAACGGATTGCCGTCGCGGTCGCCGCCGATCCAGCCGCCGATTTTGAGGATGTCCGGAACGCGGACATCGGGATAGGCCGTCTGAAAGTCGTGTTCCATCTTGCGGTAGAGTTTGGGTAGGGCTTCGAAAAAGCTCATCGGGAAGATGGACACGCCGTTGTTGATTTCGTCGTTGACGCTGAGTTTGTGGCGGCGCGTTTCGCTGGTCTGCCACAAGCCCAGCAGGATAGTGTCGATTTCGCGGCGCAGCCGTGCCAGCGCGTCGGCATTGGTGCAGCGTTCGCGTTGCGGCAGCAGCGCGCGGATGCGGCGGTTGAAATTCAAAACGGTTTGGCGTTGCACTTCGGTCGGGTGCGCGGTCAAAACGGCGGTAACGGACGTATTGTCCAACTGCCGCTGCACCGATTTGCCGTCGGCTTTCCCCGCTTTGAGCCTGCGGACGGTTTCCGTCAGGCTGCCTTCCGCGCCGCCGCGTCCGGCTTCTTCGTGGATTTGGCGGCGGCGTTCGTGGTGCACGTCTTCGGCGATGTTCAAAATCTGTGCGAACAGGCCGCAGGCCAAGGTTAAATCGTGGGTTTGTTGTTCGTCCAATTGCGGCAATACTTTTTCAATCAATGCCGCGCTGTCGTCGGAAGTGGACAAGAGTTTGACCGTTTCGACAACCAACGGCGAGGCTTCTTCGTGCAGGAGGTTGAACAGGGATTGTTTCAGAAATTCCGCGTCCGCCGCCAAAGCCGCGTCCTTTGGATTGTTCAGAATATGCAGTTGCATGATTTTTCTCTCATTGCCGTAAATACTGTAAATGTACCTCAAATGCCGCATCCGTGCCAAACCGTTCACACTTTAACCGCCCGTGTCCCGAAATGCCGTCTGAAGTTGAACGCCGCCCGACGGCAGCGTTACAATCGCCCGCAACTGTTTTTTCCGAACATCATCATGACCACGACCGAACACGACAACGACGACGAACTCCTGCTGCGGTACAGCCGCCACATCCTCTTGGACGAAATCGGCATCGAAGGGCAGCAAAAGCTTTCCGACGCACATATTTTGGTCGTCGGATGCGGCGGTTTGGGTGCCGCCGCACTGCCCTACCTTGCCGCTTCGGGTGTCGGCACGCTGACCATAGCCGATTTCGACACGGTCGAACTGCACAACCTGCAACGTCAGGTCGCATTTAACGAGGGCGACGTCGGCAAACTCAAAACCGAAGCCTTGGCAGACCGTCTGCGCCATATCAACCATACCGTCGATGTCCGCGCCGTCAACGAAAAACTCGACGGCTGCCGCCTGACCGGTTTGGTTCAAGCCGCCGACATCGTTTTAGACTGCTGCGACAACTACGCCACGCGGCAGGCGGTCAACCGTGCCTGCGTGCACACGAAAACACCGCTGGTTTCAGGGGCGGCGGTACGCTTTGAAGGACAACTTGCCGTGTACCGTCCCGACTTGCCCGACTCGCCGTGTTACGCCTGCCTGTTTGACGGCGGATCGGCTTCAGACGGCATCTGTTCCCTCTTCGGCGTGTTCTCGCCGCTGGTCGGCATCATCGGCAGTACCCAAGCGGCGGAAGCTCTGAAAATCCTGCTGGATGCGGGCGAACCGTCGCACGGCAGGCTGGCGGTTTACCGTGCCTTGGAAGGGGGCTGGCAATATTTCGACCTGCCGCGCAACCCCGAATGCCCGGTTTGCGGCGCGGAACGGTAAAACCCTGCCACCGTTTCAGACGGCATCCAAACGGATGCGGCGGAACGGTTTTAAAAATTTAAAAATTTACATTTCTTTGCAAAAAAAAAAAAAAAAAAAATAAACTTACCTTATAATTGCAATTGTTTTAGCAATGTCTGTTTCGCAGACTCATTGAGTAAGACGTTTTCCCCGTAATGTGTTTGGCCGTCTGTCCCCTTTGGGTTCGGACGGCTTTTTTTTTGGCTGTGTATGAATACCCGGTTGGTTTTATCTGTTTACAGGGGAAAACCGCTTATTTCCGTTCGGGCGGAAAACGGTTCCATCGGATAAAAGGCATTTTGTCCGACTGATTAAAGTTACATCTTAGGTTTGCATCGGCGGAATATTCAAACACAGCCTTTTTTAAGGAAATCCGGATACGGCGGCACATCAATAATGCGGCGGAATCTCGTCGCGCAGGGAATACGGCTCTTGCGTGTCGGGATTCCTGTCCTGCATTTTTTGATACAGCAGCCTCAACTGAGCCTGCTGCAAATCCAGCGTCTGCCGCAATTCCGCCACCATCGCGTTCAGGCCGGCGATTACGTCCTCCTGAAGCGCGGATTGGATTTCCAGCTCTGTGATGCGGTGTTCCAACTCTTGAACCGCGTCCATTTACAGCACCATCGCGGCAATCCAGCCGGCAATCAGCAGCGGGATATTGTAGTGGATGAAGGTCGGGATAACGGAATCGCGGATGTGGTCGTGCTGCCCGTCGGCGTTCAGCCCCATCGTCGGGCCCAGCGTGGAATCGGACGCAGGCGAACCGGCATCGCCCAACGCCCCCGCCGTGCCGACAATGGCGACGGTGGCAAGCGGCGAAAAACCCAAACCGACACACAAAGGCACATAAATCGCGGCAATAATCGGCAAAGTGGAAAAGGACGAACCGATGCCCATCGTTACCAAAAGCCCCACCACCAGCATCGCCAATGCCGCCATACCTTTGCTGTTGCCGAATATCGCCATACTGCTTTCCACCAGCGGCTGGATATGCCCGGTCGCATTCATCACGGCGGCAAAACCCTGCGCGGCAATCATAATGAAGCCGACCATCGCCATCATCTTGATACCTTCGCCGAATACGTCGTTTGCCTTGTCGCGGTTGATGACCCCCAACATCATAAATACGGCGAAACCGAGCATCGCGCCCAACACCAGCGAGTCTTCATACATCAACTGGATGGCAAAACATACGGCAATGGCGGCGGCGGCGGCCAGGCTGCGGTAGGCGGACGGCTGCGGACGGTTTGCCGCATCGGCGTTGCCCGCCGTATCGGCATTGTTGCTTTGGTACAGGCGCGGTTTGCGGTAATGGACAAACGCCAGCAGGAGTCCGGTCAGCATTCCCAACGCGGGAATCGCCATTGCCGCCATTACGTTGATGTTTTTCACATCAAGCTGCGGCGCGGCGGAATGGATGTTGCCCAACAGGATTTCGTTCAAAAAAATCGCGCCGAAGCCGTAAGGCAGGAACATATAAGTCGTAACCAGCCCGAAAGTAATGACGCACGCAATCAGACGGCGGTCGATTTTCAGGCGGTTGAACACCAAAAGCAGCGGCGGAACAATCATCGGGATAAAGGCGATGTGGATAGGTATGATGTTCTGACTCATAATGCCCATCACAAGGATGATGGAAAGCAGCAGCCATTTGACCGCGCCCTCGCCCGAACGCACGCTGTCGGGCATACCGCCCCGGTTCAGCTTGCGGACGACCGCGCCGGCAAGCTGCTGCGGCAGGCCGGAATGGGTAATCGCCATTGCAAACGCGCCGAGCATCGCATAAGAAAGCGCAATCTTCGCACCGCCTTCCAAACCTTTGTTGAACACGGGGATAATCCCCGCCTGACTGACCTGTCCCGCCGCATCGGCAATGTTTTGCAGCGGCATACCCGCCACCGCGCCGCCGACAAACGCGCCGACCGTCAGGCTCAATACCACGTGCACGCGCGACAGCGACAGCACCAGCATAACGATTACGGCAACTACGACTGCATTCATTGTTTATCGCTCCAAACCTATAAATGTTTACATATCGAAACACATCATAACCCAATAATGGAAAACCCGCCAATTTTGCAAACAATTATTTCAAATGCTTCATATACTTCCCCAGCGTAACCCTGTCCAAACCCGCCAAGTCCGGCAGGGTTTCCACTCCTGAAAAACCATTCTCCGCCAACACGCCGCGCACCGCCGCGCCCTGATCGAAACCGTGTTCCAACAACAAAAAACCGCCTTCCGCCAAACGGTCGGGCGCGCCTTGCGCCAAGGTGCGGATGCAGCTTAGGCCGTCTGAAAAGTCGGTCAGCGCGATTTGCGGCTCAAACCGCAAATCGCCTTGCAACAAATGTTTATCGCCGTTTTCGATATAGGGCGGGTTGGACACGATGATGTCCCATTTCCCTTCAGACGGCATATCGGTGTCGAACCACGAACCGTGTGCAAATTCGACCCGCGCGCCCAAATCCGCCGCATTTTTCCGCGCCGTTTCAAGGGCGGGCGGGCTGATGTCGGATGCGCGCACAAACGCATCGGGGCGTTCGAGTGCGACGGTTACGGCAACCGCGCCGCTGCCCGTCCCCAAATCCCACACGCGCCCGTTTTCGGGCAGGCGCGCCAATACGGCTTCGACCAAATGTTCGGTTTCGGGGCGCGGAATCAGCACGTTCGGGTTGACTGTAAAGCGTCTGCCATAAAATTCGCGCACACCTAAAATATAGGCAACCGGCTCGCCGTTCAGACGGCGTTGCGCCAGCCTGTCCGCCCGCTGTCGGACTTCGTCCGGCATTTCTTCCCCACCCCGCGTCAACAACTGCACGCGCGTATATTCCGAAACATATTGCAGCAGCATTCTTGCTTCATTTTTAGGCAGTTTTGACAAGCCCAACCATTTATCAAACGTCATTTTTCGTCCCGTCTGCCGCCGATGCGGCTTTTCTTTCCTTATTCTTTCCGGCAAACGTACCGATGGAGGCAACCGCAAATGCGGCATACCACAAATAAAATCCTGCACCGTAGCGCACAATATCCGATGTATTCCCTGCTTCATCGACGTATACGGCTTTCACACTGAAAGCCACCAACGCCAAGCCCCAAAATGCCGCATGGACAGGCACGACCTTCTTCCGCAACGCCAGCAAAACAATGGCCGCCAACCAAACATAATTCGCATAGACCGCACAATACCTGATATCCAAAGAAGCAAATATCGACCCCAAAATCAAAACGGTCAAACCCTCCATGCTTCCATGATTGCCCAAATAAAATGCAACATTGGATAAAGACGCTATCCACAGGGCAACCGACACCAGCAACATCACTATGGGAAAACTTGGTTTCCGATTCTGTTCCTGCATGGTTTTATCCTAATGTAAAAGGCCGTCTGAAAACCTTTCAGACGGCATCGTGCCGGATTCTGCGTCAGATTTCGCTACCGCCGACGGTCAGTCCGGCATCAATCCGCAAAGTCGGTTGCCCCACGCCGACGGGGACGCTCTGCCCTTCTTTGCCGCACACGCCGACACCGCTGTCCAACGCGGTATCGTTGCCTATCATCGAAACGTGTTTCAGCACTTCGGGCCCGTTGCCGATAATGGTCGCGCCTTTGACGGGGTATTGCAGCCTGCCGCCTTCCACCCACCATGCTTCGGACGCGCTGAACACAAATTTGCCGCCGGTGATGTCCACCTGTCCGCCGCCAAAGTTGACGGCGTAAATGCCTTTGTCGATGGACGCGATGATTTCTTCCGGCTCATAGCTGCCATTTTCCATAAAGGTATTGGTCATGCGCGGCATAGGGGCGGAAGCGTAACTTTCGCGGCGGCCGTTGCCGGTGGATTGCGTACCCGTCAGGCGGGCATTGGTTTCGTCCTGCATATAGCCGACTAAAATGCCGTCTTCAATCAATACGGTGCGGCGGGTTTCGTTGCCTTCGTCGTCGATGTTGAGCGAACCGCGCCGGCTGGCAATATCACCCTGATCCACAACGGTAACGCCTTTGGCGGCGACGCGCTCGCCTATTCTGCCGGAAAAGACGCTTGTCCCCTTGCGGTTGAAATCGCCTTCCAAACCGTGTCCGACCGCTTCGTGCAGCAACACGCCCGGCCAGCCGTTGCCCAAAACGACGGTCATTTCGCCAGCGGGCGCGGGGCGGGATTCGAGGTTGGTGAGTGCCTGTTTGACGGCGGCATCGACAAACTGCCGCACCAAGTTTTCATCGAAATAAGCCAAGTCGTAGCGTCCGCCGCCGCCCGCGCTGCCCTGTTCGCGGCGTTCGCCCTGTTTGGCGATAACGGTAACGTTCAGGCGCACCATCGGGCGGATGTCGGCGGCGTGTTTGCCGTCCAGACGGGCGAGGTAAACCATATCGTATTCGCAGGTCAAACCGGCCATCACTTGCACGATGCGCGGATCGGCGGCTTTGGCGATTGCTTCCACTTTGTTCAACAGCGCGACTTTGGCGGCGGAATCGAGGCCGGCAATGGGGTCGGACGCGGAACAAACCGGCTTGCCGCGCGTTTCAGACGGCATTTTGGCGGACACCTTGCCGCCTGCCGCCCCAATCGCGCGGACGGCGCGGGCGGAACGGTTTATCGAATCGATGCACAGGCTGTCGGCGTAGGCAAAGGCGGTTTTATCGCCCGAAACGGCGCGCACGCCCACGCCCTGATTGATTTGGAAGCTGCCCGATTTGACGATGCCCTCTTCCAAATGCCAGCTTTCATAAGCGGTGCGCTGGCAGTAGATGTCGGCGTAATCGACGTGGTGCGCGCCGATGATGCACAGGCTTTTGGCGAGCAGTTCGGGGGAAAGGCGGTTGGCTTCGAGCAGCCGCGCCTGTACGGCGGAATAGGTCGGATGCATAGTGTCGGCGCATAAAAAATCAGGGGCTTGATTATACGGCATTTGTTATGGAAATGCGCCGTGCCGCCGAAAATGTAAGAATTTTGCCAACATCCCCTGCTTTTGTGTACACTTAAAGCTCCTTGTCGGAGTGCTGCCCGCCGGGCGGCTGAGATTGCGAAAGCAAAATCCGTAGAACCTGTCGGGGTAATGCCTGCGTAGGAAACAAACCGTCAAATGCCTTATCAGGCTTCCGTTCCCTTTTCCGCACTTCCCCGCCCACCTTCCTTCTTTTTAAAGGACGTCATATGTCGGGCAATGCCTCCTCTCCTTCATCTTCCGCCGCCATCGGGCTGATTTGGTTCGGCGCGGCGGTATCGATTGCCGAAATCAGCACGGGTACGCTGCTTGCGCCTTTGGGCTGGCAACGCGGTCTGGCGGCTCTACTTTTGGGTCATGCCGTCGGCGGCGCGCTGTTTTTTGCGGCGGCGTATATCGGCGCACTGACCGGACGCAGCTCGATGGAAAGCGTGCGCCTGTCGTTCGGCAAACGCGGTTCAGTGCTGTTTTCCGTGGCGAATATGCTGCAACTGGCCGGCTGGACGGCGGTGATGATTTACGCCGGCGCAACGGTCAGCTCCGCTTTGGGCAAAGTGTTGTGGGACGGCGAATCTTTTGTCTGGTGGGCATTGGCAAACGGCGCGCTGATTGTGCTGTGGCTGGTTTTCGGCGCACGCAAAACAGGCGGGCTGAAAACCGTTTCGATGCTGCTGATGCTGTTGGCGGTTCTGTGGCTGAGTGCCGAAGTCTTTTCCACGGCAGGCAGCACCGCCGCACAGGTTTCAGACGGCATGAGTTTCGGAACGGCAGTCGAGCTGTCCGCCGTGATGCCGCTTTCCTGGCTGCCGCTTGCCGCCGACTACACGCGCCACGCGCGCCGCCCGTTTGCGGCAACCCTGACGGCAACGCTCGCCTACACGCTGACCGGCTGCTGGATGTATGCCTTGGGTTTGGCAGCGGCGTTGTTCACCGGAGAAACCGACGTGGCAAAAATCCTGCTGGGCGCAGGTTTGGGTGCGGCAGGCATTTTGGCGGTCGTCCTCTCCACCGTTACCACAACGTTTCTCGATGCCTATTCCGCCGGCGCGAGTGCGAACAACATTTCCGCGCGTTTTGCGGAAACACCCGTCGCTGTCGGCGTTACCCTGATCGGCACGGTACTTGCCGTCATGCTGCCCGTTACCGAATATGAAAACTTCCTGCTGCTTATCGGCTCGGTATTTGCGCCGATGGCGGCGGTTTTGATTGCCGACTTTTTCGTCTTGAAACGGCGTGAGGAGATTGAAGGCTTTGACTTTGCCGGACTGGTTCTGTGGCTTGCGGGCTTCATCCTCTACCGCTTCCTGCTCTCGTCCGGCTGGGAAAGCAGCATCGGTCTGACCGCCCCCGTAATGTCTGCCGTTGCCATTGCCACCGTATCGGTACGCCTTTTCTTTAAAAAAACCCAATCTTTACAAAGGAACCCGTCATGACCCGTATCGCCATCCTCGGCGGCGGCCTCTCGGGAAGGCTGACCGCGTTGCAGCTTGCAGAACAAGGTTATCAGATTGCACTTTTCGATAAAGGCTGCCGCCGGGGCGAACACGCCGCCGCCTATGTTGCCGCCGCCATGCTCGCGCCTGCGGCGGAAGCGGTCGAAGCCACGCCCGAAGTGGTCAGGCTGGGCAGGCAGAGCATCCCGCTTTGGCGCGGCATCCGATGCCGTCTGAACACGCACACGATGATGCAGGAAAACGGCAGCCTGATTGTGTGGCACGGGCAGGACAAGCCATTATCCAGCGAGTTCGTCCGCCATCTCAAACGCGGCGGCGTAGCGGATGACGAAATCGTCCGTTGGCGCGCCGACGACATCGCCGAACGCGAACCGCAACTCGGCGGACGTTTTTCAGACGGCATCTACCTGCCGACCGAAGGCCAGCTCGACGGGCGGCAAATATTGTCTGCACTTGCCGACGCTTTGGACGAACTGAACGTCCCTTGCCATTGGGAACACGAATGTGCCCCCGAAGACCTGCAAGCCCAATACGACTGGCTGATCGACTGCCGCGGCTACGGCGCAAAAACCGCGTGGAATGCTTCTGCCGAACACGGCAGCACCCTGCGCGGCATACGCGGCGAAGTGGCGCGGGTTTACACACCCGAAATCACGCTCAACCGCCCCGTGCGCCTGCTGCACCCGCGTTATCCGCTCTACATCGCCCCGAAAGAAAACCACGTCTTCGTCATCGGCGCGACCCAAATCGAAAGCGAAAGCCAAGCCCCCGCCAGCGTGCGTTCAGGGTTGGAACTCTTGTCCGCACTCTATGCCGTCCACCCCGCCTTCGGCGAAGCCGACATCCTCGAAATCGCCACCGGCCTGCGCCCCACGCTCAACCACCACAACCCCGAAATCCGCTACAGCCGCAAACGCCGCCTCATCGAAATCAACGGCCTTTTCCGCCACGGTTTCATGATCTCCCCCGCCGTAACCGCCGCCGCCGTCAGATTGGCAGTGGCACTGTTTGACGGAAAAGATGCACCCGAACGCGATGAAGAAAGCGGTTTGGCGTATATCCGAAGACAAGATTAAAGCCGTCTGAAAGGAACCCCATGACCTTCCTGCCACTCAAATCCCCGCTCAAATTCTACGCCGTCGTCCCCACCGCCGATTGGGTCGAGCGCATGGTCGAAGCAGGTGCCGACACGGTGCAACTGCGCTGCAAGGCCCTGCACGGCGATGAATTGAAACGCGAAATCGCCCGCTGCGCCGCAGCCTGCCGTGGCAGCCGTACGCAGCTTTTCATCAACGACCACTGGCGCGAAGCGATAGAAGCAGGCGCGTACGGCGTGCATCTCGGACAAGAAGACATGGACACCGCCGACCTCGCCGCCATTGCCGCTGCCGGTTTGCGTTTGGGTTTGAGTACGCACTCCGTCGCCGAACTCGACCGCGCCCTGTCCGTGCACCCCAGCTACGTCGCCAGCGGCGCGATTTTCCCGACCACGACCAAACAAATGCCCACCGCCCCTCAAGGCTTGGAAAAACTGCGTGAATATGTGAAACAGGCAGGCAGCACGCCCGTCGTCGCCATTGGCGGCATCGATTTGAACAACGCCCGAGCCGTACTCGCCACCGGCGTTTCCTCACTCGCCGCCGTCCGCGCCGTAACCGAAGCGGCAAATCCCGAAGCGGTGGTTAAAGCGTTTCAGGCTTTGTGGGATGGATAAAACCGAAAGAAGAAAATTCAATTGCCGTGTAGGCAAAACTTAGCCCGTTATCGCAAACATACTTAACTTTAAATGTAGCATATCATCAAATTCCGTCATTCCCGCGCAAGCGGGAATCCGCCTTAAAACTTGAGAAACCATCATTTGAAAAACAGTTTCCGAATTTCAAAAATGGATTCCCGCCTGCGCGGGAATGACGGCAACCGGCCGGTTGCGTATCAAAAAATAAAGTAATTCGACTAGATATAGTGGATTAACAAAAATCAGGACAAGGCGAACGAAGCCGCAGACAGTACAGATAGTACGGAACCGATTCACTTGGTGCTTAGCACCTTTAGAGAATCGTTCTCTTCGAGCTAGGGCGAGGCAACGCCGTACTGGTTTTTGTTAATCCACTATAAATACAGAAACATCGAGAAACCATGAACATCATCTTAAACGGCGAACCCGCCGAACTTCACGGCACAAGCGTTGCCGACCTCATCGCCCAAACCGCGCCGCAAAAGCCCTTTGCCGTGGCGGTCAACACCGTTTTCGTCCCCAAAGGCGCGTATGCGGAAACGGTTTTAAACGAAAACGACAAAATCGATATCGTGCGGCCGGTGGTCGGCGGCTAGGCGGTTTTGCCTTTTCAGACGACCCCTGTCCCCAAAACAACGTTATGGTGGATTAACTTTAAATCAGGACAAGGCGACGAAGCCGCAGACAGTACGGATAGTACGGAACCGATTCACTTGGTGCTTAGCACCTTTAGAGAATCGTTTTCTTTGAGCTAGGGCGAGGCAACGCCGTACTGGTTTTTGTTAATCCACTATAACAAAGGAACCCATTATGCTCACCCTATACGGAGAAACTTTCCCCTCGCGGCTGCTGCTCGGCACGGCTGCCTACCCGACCCCTGAAATCCTCAAACAATCCGTCCGTATCGCCCAACCCGCGATGATTACCGTCTCGCTGCGCCGCACGGGAAGCGGCGGCGAGGCGCACGGTCAGGGGTTTTGGTCGCTGCTTCAAGAAACCGGCGTTCCCGTCCTGCCGAACACGGCAGGCTGCCAAAGCGTGCAGGAAGCGGTAACGACGGCGCAAATGGCGCGCGAAGTGTTTGAAACCGATTGGATTAAACTCGAACTCATCGGCGACGACGACACCTTGCAGCCGGATGTGTTCCAACTTGTCGAAGCGGCGGAAATCCTGATTAAAGACGGCTTCAAAGTGCTGCCTTATTGCACCGAAGACCTGATTGCCTGCCGCCGCCTGCTCGACGCGGGCTGTCAGGCGTTAATGCCGTGGGCGGCTCCGATCGGCACGGGTTTGGGCGCGGTTCACGCCTACGCGTTGAACGTCCTGCGCGAACGCCTGCCCGACACGCCGCTGATTATCGACGCGGGCTTGGGTTTGCCCTCACAGGCGGCACAAGTGATGGAATGGGGTTTTGACGGCGTGCTTTTGAATACTGCCGTTTCCCGCAGCGGCGATCCGGTCAATATGGCACGCGCCTTCGCACTCGCCGTCGAATCCGGACGGCTGGCATTTGAAGCCGAACCGGTCGAAGCACGCGACAAAGCGCAAGCCAGCACGCCGACAGTCGGACAGCCGTTTTGGCATTCGGCGGAATATTGAAAAAGGCGGCAAAAATGCCGTCTGAACGGTTCAGACGGCATCGCGGCTCAAAACGGCGGCGGTCCGAAACGGACAAACCGCCATTCCCCGGCATCACGGCTTTGTCGGAAAAAATGGAAAAACCGGCCGGAAAACCTTGCCGCCCGTCCCGATGCCGCAACCAACGAAACACTCGGCCTCCACGGTGTGCAGGCTGCCGCGCAAGCCCTAAATACGGCAATAGAAGAAGCGTTTTGTTGTTGTTTGAATACACTTAAAAATACCTAAAGCCGTCCGTAAGCCTTCATCCGCAACGGTTTTACCGCTTTCGCATCCCCGAATCCACGCTCAAACACCCCCGAATGACAACCCTGTCCGCGCCCAATCGGACGGATGTTCAAACACGGGCAACCTTATTTCCGTCAGGCACGAAGCCCTCAGCTATGACTGCCGACCCCGATTTGTCCGACACAATGAAAGTTTGCCGACCCGAATCACAAACATCGGCGGACAGGTTAATTTGTTTATTTTTCATCGTATTACAAAAAATCTGCATTTATTTTTAAATTTTTATTGATAATTATTATTATTAGCGTATAATCAAAACCACTCGGAAGCCGTCCGTTCCGAACCATTAAACACCATATTTCCCCATCATCACTTTCACACTTGGAGTCGGCATATACGAGACATACATTCCCTTTTTATATATCAGATACTCAAAACCGAAACGCCAAACCCACCTTCGCGGTGGGTTTGGCGTTTATCGTCCGGCTTTCGCGCCTATTTGCAAGACTTGAGGTTCAGTTTGCCGTATAGGGACGTGATTTTACGAATTTCGTCCGCATCGGCGGCATTCACGCCGGTAAACAAAACCGTCATACGCGACACGCTCAAAGAATCGTCCTGCCTGTCGGCTTCGGCAAAGTGTTCGACAATATGCGCCCCGCCGAATCCGGCGCCGGCAAGCCGGTTTTGCAGGGCTTGGGCGTTTTCCCGGCTGTTGCCGACACCCAAACTCAATGCGCCGTCAAACGGTATGGGGTTGAAACCTTTGGCAGACAGCTCCGCCGCCTGATTTTCGGCATCGGCGGAAACGGGCAGGACGACGCGGTAGGTTTTGTCGGCAGGTTTGGCTTTGGCGGTGCGTTTTTCGACGCTCCTGCTGGCAACGTGCGACCATTTGCCCAAAAGTCCTTTGATGCGGTGGTAGTCATCTTCGTCCATCGTGAGGCTTGCCTGCGCGGCGCATAAGGCATCCGCCGCGCCGTTTTCGCGTTCCGCCTGCGCCTTTTCGGCGGCGAGTTTTTCGCGGCGGGCTTTTTCTTCACGCTGTTTTTTCTCCCTCAGTTTTTTCTGTTCCGCTTCCTTTTTCAAGCGCAACTGCTCGGCCTGCTCTTCGGTCAGGATGTCGCCCGGTTTGAGCAGTGCCGCCGTATCCTCCACGGATGCCGCCGCATTGTCGGCGGCGGGCGTTGCGGGGGGCGTGTTTTCGACGGCCCGGTTTTCCGGCACGCCGCCCGTCGCTTTAACGGCTAATTTATAGCCCACCGTGCCGCCGAATACGGCAATATTGAGTACCGCCAAAAGGGTGAAGAGCCATTTCATTAGAATTTCCTCAATGTTTGAAACCCCGCCCGCCTGGGCGGCAGTCTGTCGGGCGGCAGAATCCGGACGGATTCGGACGGATGCCGCCCCGTGTTGAAAAAGGGTGTATTTTTTAAGTATGTTCCGATTCCCCGCCTTCGGCGGCAATCAGGTTCAGCAGCCCGTGAATGACGAGGTTGTCCGCCACGCGCACGGTATTTTCCGCCAAAAATGCAGGCGGCAGGGCTTCGGCAACTTTTGCCGCGCCGCCGCCGGTAATGATGACATCGACAGGCTTGCCCGCCCCGGTTTTTTCTTTCAAACGCCCGTGCATCATCATAACCGAGCCGCAAACCGCATCCATCATGCCGCTGGCGACGGCATTGCCCGTTGTGGTCGGGAAAGGATAACGCTTACCGGCGTGCCGGTTGAGGTTGGCGGTTCGGACGGCGAGCGATTCTTTCATCAGGTGGAAACCGGGCATGATGGTTCCCCCGAGATAATGTCCGTCATCGGTGAGCGCGTCAACCGTTACCGCCGTGCCGCAACTGACGACGACGCAGGCGTTGCGGCTGAAGCGGCGGCTGCCCAAGGCGTTGAACCAGCGGTCGGAACCGTGTTCTTCGGGGTGGCGGTAGTGGTTGCGTATGCCCAAAGCCTGTGCGGAAGACGGCAGCCACTCGATTTTTCGGGCGAGCTGTTCCTGCACTTGTGCCTTTTTGAATTCTCCGCACACGGCGCAACCGACGATGCGGACATTTCCATCCGCCTTTTCCGCCCACTCCGCGCCCAAAGGCGACAAATCGCGGTACGGCGCGCTACCGACGGTTGCGAACGTGCCGTTTTCCACCCACGCCCACTTGAGCCGGCTGTTGCCGCCGTCCAACAGCAGAAAACGTTCCGAATCCCGCCGCTTCGGCACGGAAACCGGCCTGTTGTCGGGCCGCAGGCTGATTTCGCCGCTGACGACCGTCTGTTTGCCCTCTGCCGTTTCCAAGTGCAAAACGCCTTGTCCGTCCACGCCTTTAACCGTGCCTTCGAACACGGTTTCGCCGTCGCGCAACAGCAATACCGCCTTGCCGTGGTCGCGGTTGGCAGCCTGATATTCCGCCACAAAAGGCGCAAATCCGTCCCGCGCATATTGCAACAACACCGCGTCCAGTTCCACCAACAGCGTTTCCAGCAGCACGGCGGCATCGGCATTGCCCCGCCGCGATGCCGTCTGAAACAGCGATTGCACGGAAACGGCATTTTCTACTTCCTTGGGCAGGACAAAATTGATGCCGATACCGACCACGGCAACCGTTTTGCCGCCCGTCCTGACCGTTTCAATCAGAATGCCGCCCAATTTGTCGCGTCCGACAACCAAATCATTGGGCCACTTAATCTGCACATCCAAACCTAAACGCGACAAGGCGCGCCGACACGCCACTGCCGCAACAGGCGACAGCGAACCCAACTCATACTGCGGCCGGTCAAACACCCAGCCAAAACTGAACATCAGACACTCGCCCAAACGGTGCGACCACTTCCGCCCCTGCCGCCCCCTGCCCTTACTTTGCAGGTGGGTCACACATATGGTTTTGTGCGCCTTGTCCGGCGCAATCCGCGCCAATTCCAGTATCTCGTCGTTGCTGGACGCGCACTCGTGCTTCAATGCCGTCTGAAAACCCGACCTTTCCCCCAGCTCGCGCAAACCTTCGGCATCGAAAACCGCCAATGGGCGCACCAGCCGCCAATAGCCGTCGTGTTGGCGCAACAGCCCGCGTATGTGCGCCGGCATCTGCTGCCAAAAACCGTTGAGCTGCTGCGGCTTCATATCCGCCATACGCGCCAGTTGCGAGACGTGTTGCGGCAAACCGTCGGCAAGCTCCGCCAACACCCGCCAGTGCGAAAGCTTCAAAACCGTCATTTTCCGCCCTCTGCCGCACGGATTTTTGCCAAAGTCTTCGTTGTCGAAGTCTGGTGCAGAAACGGAATTGAAAACACCTGACCGCCGCGCGCCAACGTTTCTGCCGCACCGACAATCTTATCCGCAGCCCAATCGCCGCCCTTGACCAAAATCTCAGGTTTGACCGCCTCAATCAACGCCGCCGGCGTATCCCCGTCAAACCACGTTACCAAATCCACACTTTCCAAAGCGGCGGCAACGGCGGCACGGTTCTCCAAAGGATTAATCGGGCGGTCGCCGTCCTTGCCCAAACGCCGCACCGAAGCATCGGTATTCAACGCCAGCACCAACGCCGCCCCTGCCGAACGCGCCTGCGCCAGATAAGTAACGTGCCCCCTGTGGAGGATGTCGAAACAGCCGTTGGTAAACACCAGCGGGCGCGGCAACCGAGCCAACCGTTCGGACAATGCCTCGGGCGGACAGATTTTCGATTCAAAATCAGGGACAGACCAAGCGTCAACCATCAAAGCCTCCGACAAAAACCATAAAAGACAGAAAAACCCACATGATACAGAAGCATATGCGAAAGGCAAAGCCGGCGGCGCGGACAGTACGCGCAAACGGGAAAAGACCCGTACCGAAAAGTACGGGCCTTTATCTGGGGTGGCTGATGGGGCTCGAACCCACGACAACCGGAATCACAATCCGGGGCTCTACCAACTGAGCTACAGCCACCATAAAAACGGTTTTCAATCAAATTCTTGGCACGCCCGACAGGAATCGAACCTGTAACCCCCGACTTAGAAGGTCGGTGCTCTATCCGGTTGAGCTACGGGCGCTCATGCCGATTCGTGCTGATTGATTGGTCGGGGCGGTGGGATTCGAACTCACGACCCTCTGCTCCCAAAGCAGATGCGCTAACCGGGCTGCGCTACGCCCCGACTTGAAGAAGCGAACTATACAACTCAGGGAAAGATGCGTCAACATTTATTTTCAAGACACCAAGATGAAAAATATAGTTTTTTGATTTGAAAAAATATTTAATCCGTCCAAACAGCCGTATTTTATTTCAGGGCAAATTTATTTTCGGCATCCTGCTGTAAAAACAAACGGAAAATGCGATAATTTTCAGCATTTTCTACCTGTTTAACAAAAGGACGGATATGTCGGCACAACTGATCAATGGTAAAGAAGTTTCGCAAAAACGCCTGCAGGCGGTTGCCGAAGCGGTGGCGCAACGCCAACAGAACAATCTGCACACGCCTTGCCTGGCCGTGGTTTTGGTCGGAGGCGACCCTGCCAGCGCGGTTTATGTCCGCAACAAGAAAACCTCCTGCCAAAAATGCGGCATCAAATCACTGTCTTACGAGCTGCCCGAATCAACATCGCAGGAAGAACTGCTGGCACTGGTCGACCGCCTGAATGCCGATTCCGAAGTGGACGGTATTCTGGTTCAGCTACCGCTGCCGAAGCACCTCGACAGCCAGGCGGTTTTGGAACGTATTTCGCCGGATAAGGACGTGGACGGCTTCCATCCTTACAATGTCGGCAGGCTGGCGGTCAAAATGCCGCTGATGCGCCCGTGTACGCCCAAGGGCGTGATGACGCTTTTGGAAGCTTACGGCATTGATCCGAAGGGGAAAAAAGCGGTCGTGGTCGGCGCGTCGAATATCGTCGGCCGCCCGCAGGCTTTGGAACTGCTGCTGGCGCGCGCAACGGTAACGGTCTGCCACAGCGCAACCGAAAATCTGACAGACGAGGTTGCCGGAGCCGATATTTTGGTGGTCGGCGTAGGCATTCCGAACTTTGTCAAAGGCGAATGGATCAAACCTGGCGCGGTCGTTATTGATGTGGGCATCAACCGTTTGGACGATGGCAGCCTGTGCGGCGACGTGGAATTTGAAACGGCAAAAGAACGGGCGGCGATGATTACGCCCGTTCCCGGCGGCGTGGGTCCGATGACGATTGCCACATTGATGGAAAACACCCTGCACGCGGCTTCACTGCACGATGCTTGAGCGGTTCTGAAGATAAAAATGCCGTCTGAAAGGCTTTCAGACGGCATTTTGCCGTGTCCGTTTATTTGGGCAGCTTGACGACAACCGTATCCGCCAGTATGTCGTAAAGCGTGCGGCGGTCGCGTTTGACCATAAAGAGCAGGACAAAGTTGGCAAGGAATGCCAGCAGGTTGATGGCGTTTTCTCCGTTGTCACCTACTGCAAGACCGATAACGGCGGCAATAATGGCAACCAAAACCGACCATGCGATTTCGCGTACCAAAACCGTGCCGACAAAACCCGGATTGCGGCCGTCGGTTTTCAACACCCTGATTCTCATGATCTTCTTACCCAATGACTGCCCGTCCCGACTCATATAGTAGATTTGAACGACGGTATAAACCAAAATGCCCGCCAGTCCTACCCAAAAGGAAGTCATGCCCAAAAGCAGCCCGAATATTTCCTCACTGCCGCCAATCCTGCCTTCATTCTTGATGGCGAAAGCAATCAGTCCGGCAAACGGCACCAACAAAACCAAAAAGGTAAACAATTGGTTCAGCAGCGCGGCAAGTATCCGGTCGCCTGCGCCGGCAATTCCGACTTCAATTTCCTGCCCGTTGCGGTTGTCGGATGCCGCGTCGGTGTAGTCGTTTTTTTCTTCCATATCCGTTCCTGATAATTGTTCTTAACTGACCCCGATTCTACCGCCACGACACCGAAAACGCCAATACTTAAAGAAATCCCGATAAAGAACTTTACATTTTCCCAATACGGCGTTAAAACGCTTCCTTTACGCCATACATAATTTTATAGTGGATTAACAAAAATCAGGACAAG
>NZ_KV815480.1:39760-60742 GCF_001814225.1 Neisseria sp. HMSC070F02
AACGCCGTACTGGTTTTTGTTAATCCGCTATATTAACGATTTTTCCTCAAGGAGCAACACAATGAAAGTAGGTTTCGTCGGCTGGCGCGGCATGGTCGGTTCGGTTTTGATGCAGCGTATGCAAGAAGAAAACGACTTCGCCCACATTCCCGAAGCGTTTTTCTTTACCACTTCCAACGTCGGCGGCGCAGCCCCTGATTTCGGTCAGGCGGCTAAAACATTATTGGACGCGAACAACGTTGCCGAACTGGCAAAAATGGACATCATCGTTACCTGCCAAGGCGGCGATTACACCAAATCCGTCTTCCAAGCCCTGC
Source organism: Neisseria sp. HMSC070F02 (assembly GCF_001814225.1). Lineage (NCBI taxonomy): Bacteria > Pseudomonadati > Pseudomonadota > Betaproteobacteria > Neisseriales > Neisseriaceae > Neisseria > Neisseria sp. HMSC070F02. The sequence goes on from NZ_KV815480.1 coordinate 40,078, forward strand.
GCGACAGCGGCTGGAACGGTTACTGGATTGACGCGGCATCCTCGCTGCGCATGAAAGACGACGCGATTATCGTCCTCGACCCCGTCAACCGCAACGTCATCGACAACGGTTTGAAAAACGGCGTGAAAAACTACATCGGCGGCAACTGCACCGTCTCCCTGATGTTGATGGCTTTGGGCGGCCTGTTCCAAAACGATTTGGTCGAATGGGCGACCAGTATGACCTATCAGGCCGCTTCCGGCGCGGGCGCGAAAAATATGCGCGAACTCATCAGCGGTATGGGCGCAGTTCACGCCCAAGTGGCGGACGAACTTGCCGATCCTGCCGGCTCGATTCTCGACATCGACCGCAAAGTATCCGATTTCCTGCGCAGCGAAGACTATCCGAAAGCCAACTTCGGCGTACCGCTCGCCGGCAGCCTGATTCCGTGGATTGACGTGGATTTGGGCAACGGCCAGTCCAAAGAAGAATGGAAAGGCGGCGTGGAAACCAACAAAATCCTCGGCCGCAGCGACAATCCAACCGTGATTGACGGCCTGTGCGTCCGCGTCGGCGCGATGCGCTGCCACAGCCAAGCCATCACTCTGAAGTTGAAAAAAGACCTGCCTGTTTCCGAAATCGAAACGATTTTGGCAGGCGCGAACGACTGGGTGAAAGTCATCCCCAACGAAAAAGAAGCCAGCATCCACGAGCTGACTCCTGCCAAAGTTACCGGCACGCTGTCCGTCCCTGTCGGACGCATCCGCAAACTGGGCATGGGCGGCGAATACATCAGCGCGTTCACCGTCGGCGACCAGCTCTTGTGGGGCGCGGCCGAACCGCTGCGCCGCGTATTGCGTATCGTGTTGGGCAGCCTGTGAGCCCTGTTTGAATGGAAATGCCGTCTGAAGCCTGTTTCAGACGGCATTTTCCTTGCAACCCTGCCGGATAACGCCCTGCCGGCACTGCCGACGTAAAAAATAAAGGATTCCATTTCCGGCGGTATGCAGCAGCCCGACTTTATCCGAACCTGATGCGCCTGCACGTCAATGAAAACAGCCCGATATGCGGACTTCCTGCTACAGCCGAAATTCCGGTAAGGCAAGCGTTCACGCCAGCAACATTTCCTGCATCAGCTTCATACCCCACTGCCAGCCGCCGAGCATGCCGTTCAAACTGCCCGAATGCGGGGAAACCAACAGGCGGGCGTTCCACAAATCCGCCTGTTTTTGCGCCCAACCGTGCGGCACGCCGCCGTGTTCGGGTACAACCAATGCGGCACGGCAGGGACAGCGGACGCGTTGGAAAGTGTGTTCCGCATCGTCGGGAAAAATATCGGGACGCTGCGGTACAAGGATGATGTTGGCAATTTTCTTCCGTGTCAGGATGTCTGCCTGATACAGCCACGCCAAAAATGCGGCTGCGCCCGCACCGTGTGCGACAACGGCGACGTATTTGCCGCGTATGCGTTCAAATGCCGTCTGAAGCCCTGCCTGCCATTCCCCTATGCTTTGACCGGCCGACGCTTCGGACATCTGCACGACGGGATAACTGATCGCCCAGCGGTCTATCCACATTTCCGCTTCATCCGCATCGCGTACCAGCCACAGCGTCAAATCCTCAAGCTCGAAACTTTCCATTGTCCGCGCCTATTTGAGCAGGTCTTGCAGCGTGAACGCAATCAGCAGCGCGGCAGGCACACTCAACAGAGCGCACACGGCGAGGCAGGCAAGAACGTTTGCCAACAGCCGCCAGCCTTTCCAACCCAAACATTTGGACGCAATCAGCAGGCAGGGCAGGCTAATCAGCAGCCACACCAACGCCCATATCGGGTTTGCCTTGGTCGGCGCAAGCCAGCCTTGCATCCGCGACAACATAAATATCGCCCACACCAATATGGGCAGGATAAACGCAGCGACAACCCATGCCGCGCCTATTCCTGTTTTTCCGTCCACATTCCAATCATATTTACCCAAAACTTTATTCGGCAGCATAGTCATACTCCACGACCAGCGGCGCATGGTCGGAAAATTTTTCATCTTTATAAACGTGTGCGGACAAGGCTTTGGCGGCAAGTTCGGGCGTAACCATCTGATAATCGATGCGCCACCCGACATCTTTCGCATACGCCTGCCCGCGGTTGCTCCACCACGTGTAGCCCGGCACATCGGGATAAAGCGTGCGCCACATATCCGTCCAACCGAGCTTGTGGATAACCTTGCCTATCCACTCGCGTTCTTCCGGTAGGAAGCCCGAATTTTTCTGATTGCCTTTCCAGTTTTTCAGGTCGATGTTTTGGTGGGCGATGTTCCAGTCGCCGCAAACGACAATGTCGCGTCCTTCGTTTTTCATCGCTTCGAGCATAGGGTAAAACGCATCAAGGAAACGGTATTTCACCTGCTGGCGTTCTTCCGCGCTGCTGCCGCTGGGCAAATAAAGCGAAATAACGCTCAACCTGCCGAAATCGCAACGCACAAACCGCCCTTCCCTGTCGAATTCTTCAATGCCCATACCGATTTGCACATTGTCGGGTTTGCGTTTGCTGTACACCGCCACGCCGCTGTAACCGCGCTTCTCGGCGCAATGCCAATGGCCGTGCATCCCGTGCGGATTTTTCATATCGGCAGACAAATCAGCCTCCTGCGCTTTGAGTTCCTGCACGCAGACAATGTCCGCGCCCGATGCGGCGATGTATTCGTAAAAACCTTTTTTGTAGGCGGAGCGGATGCCGTTGACGTTGGCGGAAATGATTTTAAGCATAATAAAAATAAGTTCTCACAATGTTCCCATACACAAAGCAGCACCCGGTGCGCCGCCCGGCATTTCCCATTCGGCCCTGCCTGCTGAAAACGGCGGGGCTTCAAGCGGGAAATGCCGTCTGAAAACGGAAAAAGAGCAAAAGGCGGTACTTTTGCCCTTTCCGATACAGTTCAACCGCGCCGCCAAGTCGTGCCGCCGGCGTTGTCTTCCAAAATGATTTTGTGTTCGTTCAGAAGGTCGCGGATGCGGTCGGATTCCGCCCAGTTTTTATCGGCGCGCGCCTGTTTGCGGCGGGCGATCAAGTCTTCGATTTCTTCGTTGGAGAGGCCGTCTGAAGCCGCGCTGCCTTGCAGGAACTCGGTCGGGTCGCGTTGCAGCAGGCCGATGATGCCGCCCAAGGCTTTCAGACGGCCTGCCAGTTGCGCGTCATTGGTTTTGTTCACTTCGCCGGCAAGTTCGAACAACACCGCCACCGCTTTCACCGTATCAAAATCATCATTCATCGCAACATAAAAGCGGCGCGTGTAGTCATCGCCGGCTTCAGACGGCATCGGATCGGCGGGCGGCGTATTTTTCAAAGTCGTATACAAACGCGTCAACGCGCCTTTTGCATCATCCAAATGCGCGTCGGAATAGTTCAACGGGCTGCGGTAGTGGGCGCGCAGGATGAAGAAGCGCACGACTTCCGGATCGTATTGTTTCAACACTTCGCGGATGGTGAAGAAGTTGCCCAGCGATTTGGACATCTTTTCGCCGTCCACGCGGATAAAGCCGTTGTGCAGCCAGTATTTGACGTGGCTGGCGATGCTTTGCCCGTGGTGGGTTTGCGCGTGATGATGACCGCAGGTATGCCCCGTCGCGCCGACGCTTTGGGCAATTTCGTTTTCGTGGTGCGGAAACTGCAAATCCGCGCCGCCGCCGTGGATGTCGAAGGTATCGCCGAACAGGTTTTCACTCATGGCAGAGCATTCAATGTGCCAACCCGGACGGCCGTTGCCCCACGGGCTTTCCCACGCCGGTTCGCCTGCTTTGGCGGCTTTCCACAACACAAAATCAAGCGGATCGCGTTTGAAACCGTCCACTTCCACGCGTTCGCCCGCACGCAGGTCGTCCAACGATTTGCCCGACAATTGTCCGTAAGCGGCAAACTCGCGCACGGCGTAGTAAACGTCGCCATTTGCGGCAGGATATGCCTTGCCGTTTTGAATCAGGGTTTCAATCATGGCAATCATTTGCGGAATGTTTTCCGTTGCCTTCGGCTCAATATCCGGACGCAACACGCCCAAAGCATCGGCATCTTCGTGCATGGCTTGGATGAAACGCGCAGTCAGTTTGCCGATGGTCTCGCCGTTTTCAGCCGCGCGGGCAATGATTTTATCGTCGATGTCGGTGATGTTGCGTACATAAGTGAGCGGATAGCCGCACTCGCGCAACCAACGGGCAATCATGTCGAACACCACCATCACGCGGGCGTGTCCCAAATGGCAGTAATCGTAAACGGTCATACCGCAGACGTACATACGCACGTTTTCAGGGTCGATGGGGGAAAAGGGTTCTTTTTGACGGGTTAGGGTGTTGTAGATGGTGGTCATGGGATTATGGATTAATCTTTGTTGCTCGGATGATAATTTCTGTTCTGTTCCTGTAGATACGGACCAAGGAACATTACGTAGTTGCGGATTATTAATATGGCTGATATTTGTGAAAATTGGTTCTGCATAACAGTTTGCAAAATTTTTTGTAAATTCTGATAATTTAAACTTATCTTTTAATAAGTTTGCTAAATCTGATGACGAGGGATAAAGTTTACTTCTTATACTAGGCATTTCAATATGAAGGACTATTTTTATTTCGTTACAATCTAAAGCCAAGCGAGAAAAATCTTTTTCTTCCTGTTTTTCTGCTTTAAATTTAGCAGAAACCAATCCTGCCAATGAATCTCGAATTTTTCTTGCGATTAAATATGGTAGGTCAGAAAGTTTTTCATCTATTGATTGGGCATTTGGCTCAAGCCCAAGTCGGTAATAATCTTTAATTTCGATTAGCCAAAGTGTCGATTCATGAAGGGCTATTATATCTACACCTGAGCTGCCATTATCGTCATCTACACTTTGATTTATCCCGTTCTTTCCCTTTTCATTTGTATCAATTTTATTACGTAAATTACAACTGTTCTGAAAAATTTTATAATGTTCCCATTCGTCATACTTGGTAACGTAATAATCTTCAGGAAAAGCAAAGGTTAATCTCTTTTCTGTGATTGTAGTCATAGCTTAACCTCAAATATTCAGATACCTGTCTGCCTGCATAATGTTTTCATCTAACAATATCAATGTGTTCAAATCATTAATACTGTTCCCTTGCTCCACTTTTGTTCCATCATCGGAAGCAATCAACGAGAAAAAACGTACAGGTAAATCCGTGTTATTTTCAAGCTTCAAAAGTTCCAATTCTCTCAATAAGAATAAAGAGTGTGTTGCAATAAAAACCTGAATACCCTGTTGAGATAAAGACCAAATAATACGGGCAGCCACTTTGATCAATTTAGGATTCAGATTAGCTTCCGGTTCATCCCAAAATAGATAGCCTTTATCCAGCAATGCCCCTGTTGCGATTAACCGGGCAATCATGACAAATTTCCGCAAACCCTCTGCTACCAAAGGTGCTTCAATCTTACCGCCCGTATTTGTCAGCGATAGATAAAACCTTCCTTGTTCTTCAGATACTTTTCCGCCCATCGCGTTCTCAATAGGTTCGAGCAATTCTCGAATTTTTGTTTCTCTGGGGCCTTTGGCAAGCGGGTGATTTAATTGCATACAGGTATCAAACCAAGTTTCTTCGAAAGGGATGCTTTGGTTTTGATACAAAGAAGTGAACCAAGGGCAAAGTGTAATTAATTCGCGGCTGGGTAAGAAGATAGGTGTCGGAGTATATTCATTTTCTTTCAATCCGATGCTTTGAACATTGACTTGCGATGATGAGTTACTGGAAAAATTCAGACTACTATGCGTAGTGCCGTTTTGCAGTTTTAAAACGATTTCCGTACGCCCGCGCCCCTGCAAACGTTTGCTCAACCTGCCCAAGGAATCGGGACGGAAAACATTCAGTAATTTATCGGCAAAACTTTTTTGCAATTCTGTTTTCAGTAATCTGTTTTTGGTGTTAGATGTTACTTCTAGCAGGCTGTATAAAATTTTTAACAAATGTGTTTTGCCACAACCGTTTTCGGCAACAATAACATTGAGATTTTCAGAAAATTCAAAAGTATCGTTTGGAAGAACGGTAAAGTTTGTCAACTCAAGCGACTGGATATATTGGTTAGATGACATTTTTAATCCATTTCAATCTTGCTTTAAAATTGTTTCAAACAACCTTTTGTAGAACAAATATCGTCTGAAACCCTTTCTTTTTTCACTCCGGCTTAAACACGCCCGTATCCGTTTTAGGCTGCTGTTCGATAATTTCAACATTTGCCGCTGCTTTCTCCGCTTCGGCTTTTTCAGCTTCGATACGTTTTTTCTCGGTCAGGTATTGGTTGATTTGGTGTACCAATTCCTGCGTGCCTTGGTGGGTCAGCGCGCTGATTTGGAAGAGGCGCGGGGTTTCCATGTCGAATTGGAAGCGGTCGTCTGGTTTGGGGTAATCCCAGCCGACGGCTTCGAGGAAGGCGGCTGTTCGCGCTTGGGCTTCTTCTTCATCGAGCATATCAAGTTTGTTCAGCACCAGCCAGCGTGGTTTGTCGTAGAGTTCTTCGTCGTATTTGCGTAATTCGTTGATGATGGCGAGTGCTTCTTCGGCGGGGTTGACGGTTTCGTCGAAGGGCGCTAAATCGACGACGTGCAACAGCAGGCCGGTGCGCGATAAGTGTTTGAGGAAACGATGGCCGAGGCCTGCGCCTTCTGCCGCGCCTTCAATCAGGCCGGGGATGTCGGCCATCACGAAGCTGTGGTTTTCGTCGATGCGTACCACGCCTAAGTTTGGATGCAGGGTGGTGAAGGGGTAGTTGGCGATTTTGGGGCGTGCGGCGGATACGGCGGTAATCAGGGTGGATTTGCCGGCGTTGGGCATGCCTAATAAGCCGACATCGGCGAGGACTTTAAGCTCGAGTTGCAGGGAGCGGGTTTCGCCTTCTTCGCCGGGCGTGGATTGTTTGGGCGCACGGTTGACGGAGGATTTGAAGTGGATGTTGCCCAAGCCGCCTTTGCCGCCTTTGGCGAGGCAGACGCGCTGGCCGTGGTAGGTGAGGTCGGCAACGATTTCATCGGTGTCGAGGTCGCGGATAAGGGTGCCGATGGGCATTTTGAGGACGATGTCGTCCGCACCTGCGCCGTAACGGTCGGAACCGTGGCCTTTTTCGCCGTTTTTGGCTTGGTAGCGTTTAACGAAGCGGTATTCGACGAGGGTGTTGGTGTTTTCGTCGGCTTCCGCCCAAACGCTGCCGCCTTTGCCGCCGTCGCCGCCGTCCGGGCCGCCGCGCGGTACGAATTTTTCGCGGCGGAAACTGGTTGCGCCATTACCGCCTTTGCCTGCGGCGACTTCGATTTTTGCTTCGTCGATGAATTTCATTCAATGCTCTTGTTTGTTGGTTTCAAATGGGGGGTTCAGACGGATTACCGTGTGTTTTGATGCCGTCCGAACAGAATTTCGGACGCTATTATAAGGGATAAGCGGTATTTCAACACGCCGTACCCAAACTATTTGTTCCGCCCATCTTAATGAATTTTTAAGCAAATCTTCAGCCTGCAAACAAAATTATGTCCAACTTCTTTGGTACAATCGCGCCTTTTTGACATTCCGACCCGACGGAATGTCCGTTCAAACCGTTACATATAATAAGTTTTTTATGAACACAAACCAACCTGCCGTTTACGACCCGTTGACACGCGCGCTGCACTGGCTGACCGTTGCCGGTTTCATCGGCATTCTGACCACCATTACGGCAGCGGCCGCGGCCCGTTGAAAGTGTTCGGCGTTGAAGTGATGCAGGGTTCGCCGGAAAAAATCGAGTGGATGGCAAACTTGGGCAACACGTTCCACGGCAATTTGGGCTGGCTGCTGTTTGCCGCCGTCACCGGACACGTCGCCATGGTCGTCGTCCACCGTGTTCAAGGCAAAGACGTGCTGTACCGCATGACGGGACGCGTACGCTGATTGCCTCCCTCTTACGATGCCGGCTTGTCCGGCACTATTTGTTTTTCCAAAACAGTGCCAGATCGTACAAAGCTTTTTTTCCCTCGCCCGTGATTTTGGCAGCAAGCTCCGCCGCCTGTTTGGTCGGCAGCTCGGCCGCAAGGATTTTCATCACATTTTGCGCGGTCTCAGACAAGCCTTCGTGTTTTTCATCCTGCGCCGGATAAAGCACCAACACCATCTCACCGCGCGATTGGTTGCCGTCCGCCACCAATGCCGTCTGAATTTCCCCAACCGTGCCGCTTAAGAACGTTTCAAACGTTTTCGTAATTTCGCGCGCCAGCATCAGACGGCGTTCGGGGAGCAGTTCCACCATATCGGCAAGCGTCGCCCCGATTCGGTGCGGCGTTTCAAACATGACGATAGGAAATGCCGCCCGCACCCATTTGGCAAACAGTTTCCTACGTTCGCCCGATTTCGGCGGTACAAAACCGTTGAAATAAAAATCGGATCCTTCCACACCGGCCACGCTCAAAGCCGCCATCACCGCGCTTGCGCCCACGACGGGAACGACTTTAAACCCGGCCTCACGCACGCGGCCGGCGAGTTTGGCACCCGGGTCGCACACGGCCGGCGTACCCGCATCGGAAACCTGTGCCACAACCATGCCGTCTGAAAGATAGCCGACAATCTTGTCCGCCATCTGCCGTTCGTTGTGTTCGCGCACACTGACAAGTTTGCCCTGAATGCCGTACGCGCTCAAAAGCTGCGCGGTAACGCGCGTGTCTTCGGCACAGATGATGTCCGCCTTTTGCAATACCGCCAAAGCGCGCAGGGTAATGTCCGCCAAATTGCCGATGGGCGTGGCAACCACGTATAATGTCCCTCCGACGACGCTGTCGGAGGCTTTCTGCAAGTGTTTCTGAAACATAAAAAATGCCGTCTGAAAAACAAACATTATAAATTATAAAGGTTAAACCGATTATGCGCCTAAACCACAAACAGGGCGAGGCAGGGGAAGATGCCGCGCTTGCCTTCCTCCAATCCCAAGGCTGCACACTGCTTGCCCGCAACTGGCACTGCGCCTACGGCGAAATCGACCTGATTGTCAAAAACGGCGGTATGATTCTGTTTGTTGAAGTAAAATACCGCAAAAATCGGCAATTCGGCGGTGTCGCATACAGCATTTCCCCATCCAAATTATTGAAACTGCAACGAAGTGTAGAGTATTATCTGCAACAGAACAGGTTGACAAACGTACCGTGCCGCCTCGATGCGGTACTGATTGAAGGAAACCGCCCGCCCGAGTGGATACAGAATATTACAGGTTGACGATATGACGACATTACAAGAACGCGTTGCCGCCCATTTTGCCGAAAGCATCCGTGCCAAACAGGAAGCCGAAAAAGTACTGGTCGAGCCGACCGTACAGGCTGCCGAGCTGATGCTGCAATGCCTGATGAACGACGGCAAGATTCTGGCGTGCGGCAACGGCGGTTCGGCCGCCGATGCCCAGCACTTCGCCGCCGAAATGACCGGACGCTTTGAAAAAGAGCGCATGGAACTCGCCGCCGTCGCCCTGACCACCGACACATCCGCGCTGACCGCCATCGGTAACGACTACGGCTTCAACCACGTCTTCAGCAAACAGGTACGCGCCCTCGGACGTGCAGGCGACGTCTTGGTCGGCATTTCCACTTCCGGCAACTCCGCCAACGTCATCGAAGCCATTAAAGCGGCACACGAACGCGATATGCACGTCATCGCCCTGACCGGCCGCGACGGCGGCAAAATCGCCGCCATGCTCAAAGACACCGACGTTCTGCTCAACGTCCCCTATCCGCGCACCGCCCGCATTCAGGAAAACCACATCCTGCTGATACACGCCATATGCGACTGTATCGACTCCGTACTGCTGGAAGGAATGTAACCCTTTTCAGACGGCATGGCGCAAAGCAATGCCGTCTGAAACGCCCAAGAAAGGAAGCACCCGATGAAACCCAAACCGCACACCGTCCGCACCCTGATTGCCGCCATTTTCAGCCTTGCCCTTAGCGGCTGCGTCAGCGCAGTAATCGGAAGCGCCGCCGTCGGCGCGAAATCCGCCGTCGACCGCCGAACCACCGGCGCGCAAACCGACGACAACGTTATGGCGTTGCGTATCGAAACCACCGCCCGTTCCTACCTGCACCAAAACAACCAAACCAAAGGCTACACGCCCCAAATCTCCGTCGTCGGCTACAACCGCCACCTGCTGCTGCTCGGACAAGTCGCCACCGAAGGCGAAAAACAGTTCGTCGGTCAGATTGCACGTTCCGAACAGGCCGCCGAAGGCGTGTACAACTACATTACCGTCGCCTCCCTGCCGCGCACTGCCGGCGACATCGCCGGCGACACTTGGAACACATCCAAAGTCCGCGCCACGCTGTTGGGCATCAGCCCCGCCACACAGGCGCGCGTCAAAATCGTTACCTACGGCAACGTAACCTACGTTATGGGCATCCTCACCCCCGAAGAACAGGCGCAGATTACCCAAAAAGTCAGCACCACCGTCGGCGTACAAAAAGTCATCACCCTCTACCAAAACTACGTCCAACGCTGACTCGGCAATGCCGTCTGAACCGCCTTCAGACGGCATTGCCCGACACCCCAAAAGCACAATCAAAATGGCAAAAAAACCGAACAAACCCTTCAGGCTGACCCCCAAACTCCTGATACGCGTCGTATTGCTCATCTGTATCACCGCCATCGGCGCATTGGCAATAGGCATCGTCAGCACATTCAACCCGAACGGCGGCAAAACCCTCCAAACCGAACCGCAACACACCGACAGCCCCCGCGAAACCGAATTCTGGCTGCCAAACGGCGTAGTCGGACAAGATGCCGCCCAACCCGAACACCACCACGCCGCCTCATCCGAACCCGCACAGCCGGACGGCACAGACGAAAGCGGCAGCGGACTGCCGTCCCCTGCCGCACCCAAGAAAAACCGGGTCAAACCGCAACCTGCCGACACAGCTCAAACCGACAGGCAGCCGGACGACGCCGGAACACAAGCTGAAAACACACTCAAAGAAACCCCCGTACTGCCCACAAACGTCCCCCGTCCCGAACCCCGAAAAGAAACACCCGAAAAACAGGCGCAGCCCAAAGAAACACCCAAAGAAAAAGAAACGCCCAAAGAAAACCATACCAAACCGGACACCCCGAAAAACACGCCGCCCAAACCCCATAAAGAAATTCTCGACAACCTCTTCTGACCCGGCACGGCAGGCACACCCGCAATCCAAGGAAGCATTATGAACGGCATCATCATCAAAACCCCCGAAGAAATCGAAAAAATGCGCGAGCTGGGCAAACTCGTCGCCGAAGCCCTCGACTACATCGGACAATTCGTCAAACCCGGCGTAACCACCGACGAAATCGACAAACTCGTTTACGACTACCACGTCAACGTCCAAGGCGGCTATCCCGCCCCCCTGCACTACGGCAACCCGCCCTACCCCAAATCCTGCTGCACCTCCGTCAACCACGTCATCTGCCACGGCATTCCCGACGACAAGCCGCTCAAAGAAGGCGACATTATCAACATCGACCTCACCATCAAAAAAGACGGCTTCCACGGCGACTCCAGCCGTATGTTTACCGTCGGCAAAGTCTCCCCCATCGCCCAACGCCTGATCGACGTAACCCACGCCTCCATGATGGCGGGCATAGAAGCCGTCAAACCCGGCGCGACACTGGGCGACGTAGGTTACGCCTGCCAACAGGTTGCCGAAAACGCCGGCTATTCCGTCGTACAGGAATTCTGCGGACACGGCATCGGGCGCGGTTTCCACGAAGCCCCGCAAGTGTTGCACTACGGAAAAAAAGGACAGGGCCCCGTTCTAAAACCGGGTATGATTTTTACCGTCGAACCGATGATCAACCAAGGCAAACGCCACCTGCGTATCCTCAACGACGGCTGGACGGTGGTTACCAAAGACCGCTCCCTCTCCGCCCAATGGGAACACGAAGTCTTGGTGACCGAAACCGGCTACGAAATCCTCACCGTCAGCCCCGCCTCCGGCAAACCCTGAAGCCGGACGTATCCGCCCCATAAAAACAAACAATGCCGTCTGAAAGAAACGGCAGATATGATATATAATATAAAAACAGGCTTGACCCGGCACATTACGAAAACAAAGCAAATCGGAATTTGCCCCGCAACCAGACAAACTTAAAGGAAGTTTTATGAAAATATTTGAAAATATAGAAGATGTTAAAGCCATCCGTAAAAAGACCGGGCTGAACCAGATAGACTTCTGGGGCAAGGTCGGCGTTACCCAGTCTGGAGGCTCGCGCTACGAAACCGGCCGCAAAATGCCCAAACCCGTACGCGAACTGCTCCGCCTCGTCCATATCGAATGCATCGATTTGGCGAAAGTCAACAAAAAAGATATGGAAATCGCCGCCCTGTTGAAAAAACACCATCCCGACCTGTATGCCGAATTGTCCAAACAGACCAAGTCCGAAAGAAAAAAACAAAGTTAAACCGCAACCTCCGGATGCCCGACAGTTTTTCATTTCCGAAAAACGCAAACAATGCCGTCTGAAACACCGGACAGGCCGCCGTATCCCGCCTGCCGCCCCTGCCTCAAACCGCCGAACCGCCCGAACCCGCCTTTTTACAAACTTTATCCAATTTCCTGTTTATTTCAGGATACGCCGACATTAGAATGTCAAACAGCTCGAAACGGGCAAACTCCACATCCATCCAAAGGAATAAAAATGAAACTTCTGACCACCGCAATCCTGTCTTCCGCAATCGCGCTCAGCAGTATGGCTGCTGCTGCCGGCACGAACAACCCCACCGTTGCCAAAAAAACCGTCAGCTACGTCTGCCAGCAAGGTAAAAAAGTCAAAGTAACCTACGGCTTCAACAAACAGGGTCTGACCACATACGCTTCCGCCGTCATCAACGGCAAACGTGTGCAAATGCCTGTCAATTTGGATAAATCCGACAATGTGGAAACATTCTACGGCAAAGAAGGCGGTTATGTTTTGGGTACCGGCGTGATGGATGGCAAATCTTACCGCAAACAGCCCATTATGATTACCGCACCTGACAACCAAATCGTCTTCAAAGACTGTTCCCCACGTTAATCAGGCAACAAAAAACAGCGTTTTCAGAAATGAAAACGCTGTTTTTTTGACCGTTCCATTATTCGCAAAAGGGAAAAAACGATTACCTGCCCCGTGTATCAAAACCTGCCCTGCCGGATGAAGGGCATAACCGGCAGGGACGGCGTCAACACCATATGGGGGTACGGCTTTTCTTGAAAGATTCGGCTTAAATATCCAATACTTTCGCGGTATAGGCGATAATTTCATCCGCCCTTTCAGGGTTTTCGTTCAACTTGATGCCGTAACCCGGTACCAGCTCTTTCAGACGGTCTTCCCAAGACGGGGCGCGCTCGGGGAAGCATTGGTGCATCAGCCGGATCATCAGCGGCACAGCGGTCGATGCGCCCGGCGACGCGCCCAGCAATGCGGCGAGTGAGCCGTCGGCGTGGGCGACAATCTCCGTACCAAACTGGAGCACGCCGCCTTTTTCGGAGTCTTTTTTAATGATTTGGACGCGTTGCCCTGCGGTGATGAGTTCCCAGTCGTCGGGGTTTGCCTCGGGGTAGTATTCCAGCAGGGAGGCGAAGCGTTCTTCTTTGGTTTTACGCAATTCGCCCAGCAGGTATTTGGTCAGCGGCATATTCGCCCAGCCGGCGCACAGCATAGGATAGAGGTTGTCCATATGGATGGACAGCGGCAAATCCATAAGCGAGCCTTGCTTGAGGAAGTTGGAACGGAAGCCTGCGTAAGGGCCGAACATAAGGTGGCGTTTGCCGTCCACGTTGCGTGTGTCGAGGTGCGGGACGGACATCGGCGGCGCGCCGACGGAAGCCTGCCCGTACACTTTGGCGTTGTGTTGTTCGGCGGTTTCGGGGTTGCTGTTGCGGAAGAACAGGCCGGACACGGGGAAGCCGCCGTAGCCTTTGCCTTCGGGGATGCCGGATTTTTGCAGCAGGGTCAGCGCGCCGCCGCCCGCGCCGAGGAAGAGGAAGCGGGTACGGAGGGTGAGCTGCCCGTCGGGGTTGCGGGTATCGGCGGTTTTGAGCACCCACGCGCCGTCGGATTCGCGTTTGATGTCTTCGACGTGGCGGTTGAACTCGGTTTTTACGCCCTTGCCCTGCAAATATTTCACCATTTGGCGCGTCAGCCGTCCGAAATCGACATCCGTACCTTCGGCGGAGTAGTTGGCGGCGACGGGTTGGTTTTCGTCCCGGCCGCGCATCATCAGCGGAGCCCAATCGGAAATTTTGTTCCGATCGGTGGAAAATTCCATATTTTCAAAAAGTTTTTGGGTTTTAAACGCGTCATAACGTTTTTGAAGATAAGAACAATGGTCTTCATTCATCACCAAAGACATATGCGGCACGGCATTGATGAAGGAATTGTCTTCCAACTTGCCTTCCGCGACCAGCGTCGCCCAAAACTGGCGGCTGACATGAAACTGTTCGGCAATATTGAGGGCGCGCGCCGGATCGATAATCCCATTTGCACCCAACGGCGCATAGTTCAATTCGCACAGCGCGGAATGCCCCGTGCCGGCGTTGTTCCACGCGTTTGACGATTCCAACGCCACATCTTCCAAGCGTTCAATCAGGGTGATTTCCCAAGACGGTTCGAGTTCTTTGAGCAAAACGCCCAAAGTCGCGCTCATAATGCCGCCGCCCACCAAGACAACGTCTGTCGCTTCAGCCATGGTTTACTCCTAAAAAACAGGCATCTTCTGCCCTTATGGTTATTTGCCGTACTACAAACGCCTGAATCGCAAAAGCAGGGAAAACCGGCAATGGTGTGTGTCCGAGTATGCTGTTTCGGGGTTGGAATGCGTTGCAAGTATGGCTTCCGACACCGCTTCAGGGGCTTGTAATATGTTATCGTGAATGTAGTGGATTTTACTGGGAAATGCAAAGTTTTTCTGTCGCCCGCCAAGTCGGGAAACTGCGAAATGAAAAATAAAAATAGTTATTTATCTATATATATCAAATTTTTAATAGATAAAAAATCAAAATTGTTTATATATTAATTTTTAAAAGATTGTCAGCATATTGCGTTAAGTTTTTTATAGTGGATTAACAAAAATCAGGACAAGGCGACCGAAGCCGCAGACAGTACAGATAGTACGGAACCGATTCACTTGGTGCTTAGCACCTTTAGAGAATCGTTCTCTTCGAGCTAGGGCGAGGCAACGCCGTACTGGTTTTTGTTAATCCACTATAAATTTGAAAATACTGCCTCACACCTGCACGCCATACCCTGCCAACCTGCCGGTCAGGATTTCCCTGTTTTTGCACCAATCTTCCCTCAGCATACTGTACACGACCGTATCGCGCACACTGCCGTCTTTACGGAGCATATGCATACGCAGCACGCCGTCTTTTTCCGCACCCAGCCGTTCGATGGCACGTTGCGAGGCAAGGTTCAGAATATCCGTGCGCCATCCCACGCAACGGCAAGCCAAAACATCAAATGCGTAATCCAACAGCATGATTTTGCAACAGGTGTTTATCCGTGTCCGCCGTGCCGATGCCGCATACCATGTGAATCCAATATCCAAACGCGGAATCTGCGGTTCAAAATGATAATACGCCGTTGTCCCGACCACCCTGCCCGCCTCTTCATCGACAACCGCAAACGCCAAACGCGTTGCCAATGCTGTCCCGATATAGTCTGCCACCCTATCCGGATGGGGCGCGGACGTTACTCCCAGCTTCCAAACTTCCCCATCGCAAACCGCCTCGCGCAAACCCGTTTCATGATGCACATCCAACGGTTCGAGCCGTACGCCACCCAACGACAAGACCGGCAGTATTATCTTTTCCGACATCCTTTTCTCCCAATATTCCACCTTCAGACGGCATTTCCGTTCAAAATGCCGTCTGAACGGCTAAAAACACAATATCCCCGCCTCCGACACAAAACCGTCCAGCGGCAGGTCGTGCGCCTCGACCGACAGTCTGTCCACCAACTGGCAGGCAAAGCCCACGCCCACGGTTTTTGCCTGCAAACGGTATTTCATCGCTGCAAGCGTCGCATCGTAATAGCCGCCTGCCTGCCCCAAACGGTAGCCTTCGCGGTCTATGCCGACAAGCGGAACGAGCAATACCGACAAACCGTGCACGCGGATTTTGCGCCCTGCAAACTGCGGCACGTTCAACCTCGCCCTGCCCCGTATGCGCTCCCGTTCCATTCCGCTTTCAGGATACGGCGTAAACCACATCCGCCGCGAACGCGGTTCGATATAAGGCAGGTAGAGTTCCGCACCGCGTTTTTGCGCCGCGCGGACAAAGCCGTCCAAACGCAATTCCTTGCCCATCGGCCAATACACGCCGATTTTCCGCCCTTTTTTAATATAACGTTTGAGCAGGTGGTTGATTTTTACCGTTGCCGCCGCCCGCACGTCCCGCCCCATTTGCGAACGCCGCCCGCGCAATTCGCGGCGCAGGGCGCGTTTTTCCTCATTCCTCATTTCAGACGGCCTTTCAGGATTGCGGTAGAATGTTGCGATTATAACGATTTTGTTAACATTCAAACAGGACGCACACAATGTGGCACATCGTCGCCATCGGCTATCTTTTTGTTGCCGTTATGTATTCCGCCGCGCAGCCGAGTATTGCGCGCGCCTTGATTTATTTGGTTTTTTGGGCGGTGCTGCCCACCGTGTTCACGGTTTTCACCATTACCGTCCGCCGCCGCAACCACCTGATGAGGCAGCAGGAACAGGCGGAATCCGAACAGCAGCGCGCACAACGGCAAAAAGACAGCGGCACAAAACCCTGAATCCCTTTTCAGACGGCATCTTATCCGCTATAATCCGTCAGTTTTCCATTTCGGAAACACACTATTTTTTAAAACTTATGCCCACTTTCGCCGAAGGGTGCTTGACAATAGGCGTGACCTATCAAGTTCTATGCGATTGAATGTGTGCTCTTAACCCTTTCAAGGAAATAAAATGTCTCAAATTACTATGCGTCAGATGATTGAAGCCGGTGTTCACTTCGGCCACCAAACCCGTTTCTGGAACCCGAAAATGGCACAATACATTTTCGGTGCGCGCAACAAAATCCATATCGTAAACTTGGAAAAAACCCTGCCGATGTTCCAAGACGCGCAAGAAGCCGTACGCCGTTTGGTTGCCAACAAAGGTACAGTATTGTTCGTAGGTACCAAACGCCAAGCCCGCGACATCATCCGCGAAGAAGCGACCCGTGCCGGTATGCCTTTCGTTGATTACCGCTGGTTGGGCGGTATGCTGACCAACTACAAAACCGTTAAGCAATCCATCAAACGCCTGGAAGAAAAAACCGCAGCCTTGGAAAATGCTGCCGAAAGCGGTTTCAGCAAAAAAGAAATTCTGGAAATGCAACGCGATGTTGAAAAACTGGAACGTTCTTTGGGCGGTATCAAAAACATGAAAGGCCTGCCTGACGCGATTTTCGTTATCGATACCGGCTACCAAAAAGGTACTCTGGTTGAAGCTGAAAAATTGGGCATCCCTGTTATCGCCGTAGTCGATACCAACAACAGCCCCGACGGCGTGAAATACGTTATCCCCGGCAACGACGACTCCGCCAAAGCCATCCGCCTGTACTGCCGCGGCATCGCTGACGCAGTTTTGGAAGGCAAAAACCAAGCGCTGCAAGAAACCGTAGCCGCTGCCCAAGAAGCCGCTGCCGAGTAATCCGGCAAACCGAAGAGGGGCGTTATGCCCCTTTTCTCAAATATGCCGTCTGAACGTCCGTTCGCGGCACACGATTCCCGAATGCGGAAAATCCTTTCCGTATTTCCCAAAAATCTAGGAGATTCAAAATGGCAGAAATTACTGCAAAAATGGTTGCCGATCTGCGCGCCGCTACCGGCCTGGGCATGATGGAATGCAAAAAAGCCTTGGTTGAAGCTGAAGGCAACTTCGACAAAGCCGAAGAAATCCTGCGTATTAAATCCGGTGCGAAAGCCGGTAAACTGGCTGGCCGTACTGCTGCCGAAGGCGTATTGGCTTACGCGATTAACGGCAATGTCGGCGCATTGGTTGAAGTAAACTGCGAAACCGACTTCGTTGCTAAAGACGCGGGCTTCGTAGAATTTGCCAACTTCGTTGCGAAAACCGCCGCCGAGAAAAAACCGGCTTCTGTTGAAGAACTGAGCGAACTGGTTGAAGCAGAACGCAAAGCCATCATCGCCAAATTGGGCGAGAACATGTCTGTCCGTCGCTTCCAAGTGATCGACACTGCCAACCAACTGGTTGCCTACATCCACGGCGCATTGGCGACCGAAGGCGTATTGGTTGAGTACAAAGGCTCTGAAGACGTAGCACGCAAAATCGGTATGCACATTGTTGCCGCTAAACCACAATGCGTAAGCGAAGCCGAAGTAGATGCCGAAACCGTTGAAAAAGAACGCCACATCTACACCGAACAAGCCATCGCTTCTGGCAAACCTGCCGACATCGCCGCTAAAATGGTTGAAGGCCGCATCCGTAAATTCTTGGCTGAAATCACTCTGAACGGCCAAGCATTCGTGATGAACCCCGATCAAACTGTTGCCCAATTCGCTAAAGAAAACGGCACTGAAGTGATCAGCTTCGTACGCTACAAAGTAGGCGATGGCATCGAAAAAGCCGTTGTCGACTACGCAGCCGAAGTAGCCGCAGCCGCCAAAGTGTAAGGCACTTATGAAAAAGAAAGCACCTGGATTCCAAACGAATCAGGGTGCTTTTTTTTGAGAAAACCGTTTGCGGTACCTATTTTAAGACGACCGAATATTCAGACCGTCTGAAAACAAAACAATAATAGAACGACACACCATATCATTGTAATTCCGACCGTTTGAAAATTCAGACGGCCCAAACTCCGACCGACGACATTCAAGAAAGCAAGGTATCCCATGACACAGCAAATCAAATACAAACGCGTATTACTGAAACTCTCCGGCGAATCCCTGATGGGTTCCGATCCGTTCGGCATCAATCACGACACCATCGTCCAAACCGTCGGCGAAATTGCCGAAGTCGTTAAAATGGGCGTACAGGTCGGCATCGTCGTGGGCGGCGGCAATATTTTCCGGGGCGTATCCGCCCAAGCAGGCAGCATGGACCGCGCCACTGCCGATTACATGGGTATGATGGCGACCGTGATGAACGCGTTGGCACTCAAAGACGCATTTGAAACTTTAGGCATCAAAGCGCGCGTACAATCCGCACTGTCTATGCAGCAAATCGCTGAAACTTACGCCCGTCCTAAAGCCATCCAATATTTGGAAGAAGGCAAAGTCGTGATTTTTGCCGCCGGTACCGGTAACCCGTTCTTCACGACCGACACTGCCGCCGCATTGCGCGGTGCGGAAATGAACTGCGACGTGATGCTCAAAGCCACCAACGTCGACGGTGTATACACCGCAGACCCGAAAAAAGACCCGTCCGCCACACGCTACGAAACCATTACTTTTGACGAAGCCTTGTTGAAAAACCTCAAAGTGATGGATGCCACCGCTTTCGCCCTCTGCCGCGAACGCAAGCTCAATATTGTAGTATTCGGCATTGCTAAAGAAGGCTCGCTCAAACGTGTAGTAACCGGTGAAAACGAAGGTACGCTGGTTCACTGCTGATTGACCATAGTGTCGGCAGATATAGTCGCATATGGGCTTCAGACAGCCATTTATTATATGGAGATTATAGTGGATTAAATTTAAACCAGTACGGCGTTGCCTCGCCTTGCCGTACTGGTTTAAATTTAATCCACTATATTTACAATTTTGATACAATTTGTTTTTCATCAAAGGAGAAAATCTATGCAAACACGGCTGCTGATACCTATTCTTTTTTCAGTTTTTATTTTATCCGCCTGCGGGACACTGACAGGTATTCCATCGCATGGCGGAGGTAAACGCTTTGCGGTCGAACAAGAACTTGTGGCCGCTTCTGCCAGAGCTGCCGTTAAAGACATGGATTTACAGGCATTACACGGACGAAAAGTTGCATTGTACATTGCAACTATGGGCGACCAAGGTTCAGGCAGTTTGACAGGGGGTCGCTACTCCATTGATGCACTGATTCGTGGCGAATACATAAACAGCCCTGCCGTCCGTACCGATTACACCTATCCACGTTACGAAACCACCGCTGAAACAACATCAGGCGGTTTGACAGGTTTAACCACTTCTTTATCTACACTTAATGCCCCTGCACGCTCTCGCACCCAATCAGACGGTAGCGGAAGTAAAAGCAGTCTGGGCTTAAATATTGGCGGGATGGGGGATTATCGAAATGAAACCTTGACGACTAACCCGCGCGACACTGCCTTTCTTTCCCACTTGGTACAGACCGTATTTTTCCTGCGCGGCATAGACGTTGTTTCTCCTGCCAATGCCGATACAGATGTGTTTATTAACATCGACGTATTCGGAACGATACGCAACAGAACCGAAATGCACCTATACAATGCCGAAACACTGAAAGCCCAAACAAAACTGGAATATTTCGCAGTAGACAGAACCAATAAAAAATTGCTCATCAAACCCAAAACCAATGCGTTTGAAGCTGTCTATAAAGAAAATTACGCATTGTGGATGGGGCCGTATAAAGTAAGCAAAGGAATTAAACCGACGGAAGGATTAATGGTCGATTTCTCCGATATCCGACCATACGGCAATCATACGGGTAACTCTGCCCCATCCGTAGAGGCTGATAACAGTCATGAGG
>NZ_KV815481.1:0-1773 GCF_001814225.1 Neisseria sp. HMSC070F02
GCAACAGCCAAACCCTGATTTCCAACCGCATCCACCCATTTTATTCGGACGGCAAATGGGTTAAAGCAGAGGATTTGAAAGCGGGAAACAGGTTGTCGTCTGAAAGCGGCGCGGAACAGACGGTTCAAAGCATTACCGTCAAACCGGAACCGCTGCAAGCCTACAATCTGACCGTTGCCGATTGGCATACCTACTTCGTCAAGGGCAATCAGGCGGAAACGGAAGGGGTGTGGGTTCATAATTCTTGTCCTCCCAAAAGAGCTCCCGAATACCATGCAGGAACTGTATCTGAATCTAATTTTTTAAATGCAGCTGAGAAATGGCTAGGGGAAAACTATAAGTCATATCCAAATGGTCGATATGTATCACAAGATGGAATGCGGCAGGTACGATATGGTTATCATGAAACAAATTCATCTACGCATCATGGTCATTTTGAATCATATGACAAACCTAATGGACGTGTAATAGAAAATAGTGCGGTAACAATTATTCGGGATTGAAGAATGATGAGTGTAAAAGAATTATTCAAAGTCATCTTAGATGAAAATAAAGATTTTCCTATTAGAACGATTCATCGTACCCCGATGGGAATACTTCCCAAACCTGTTGCTTTAAGTATTGTTCAATATGAAAATGACCCGGGATTTTATTTGTTTTATTTGGATGAGACCGGTCAGGAACAAACGGATACTTATCATGACACATTAGATTCGGCATTTGAACAGGCTGAATTTGAATTTGGAATCAGCAAAGAGGAATGGATGCAAAGTCCTTAGACGGCAAAATCAAGATGCCGCTTTATTTTTCAGACGGCATTTCCGTCAATAAAAAAGTCGGTATTGGAGCCCAAAACAGCCTACGTCTTGCCGGGATAGGGATGAAATCTTTAAGAAAAAATGATTATAGTTGAACATTTAGAACATTATTTGGGTGAAATCGAAAGCGGTATAAAATGCTTGGATCGACGTTATCATCTCAGCGTTTCCGTCTTCCCATCACAACCATATAAAGGGGTAACTACTTTTTCTACTTTAGGCTTGAATCGATATGACTTGAACTATAAGAGTAGGTTTGAATTAATTTTTACCTGTTCTGAAGAATGGAATAAAGAAAATATTGCAGCTTTTCTATCAGGAGTGGCTGAATATTTGATTGACAATAGACAACCTATTTTAAGAGGTGAAATTATTCAATTACCCAGGGTAATTATCGAAGGTAGCAAAATGGATGCACTGTATGTTTCCGCCCCATTTTATTTCGACGATGATTTTCAGGTCTGTTATGGCGAACACTACAATATCGTTTTCCCTTTGCTTGTCCCGTTGTATAAACAGGAAGCAGAATTGGTAGAAAAGAAAGGTTGGAATGCTTTTGAGCAGTTCTTGCTGAATAATGAAGTTGACAACCTTTCGGATATGAAGCGGAAACCGTTTGTTTGGTAAGGGCTTTCTTAAATTTGATTAAAGGTCGTCTGAAACCGTGTTTAACTTTCAGACAACCTTTCCTTCATTTGAAACAGGATATTGAAAACTAAGTTTTTCAACATTCTACACCTGCTCCTTCCACGGCAACACCTTGGTTAAAACGGCAGACGGCTACAAAGCTATTGCCCGTATCCGGGTCGGCGACCGTGTCTTCGCCAAGGACGAGGCAAGCGGAGTAACGGGATACAAACCTGTTACCGCCCAATACGGCAATCCGTATCAGGAAACCATTTACATTAAAGTTTCAGACGACATCGGCAACAGCCAAACCCTGATTTCCAACCGC
>NZ_KV815481.1:1873-15495 GCF_001814225.1 Neisseria sp. HMSC070F02
C
The DNA here is from genome assembly GCF_001814225.1 of Neisseria sp. HMSC070F02. NCBI lineage: Bacteria > Pseudomonadati > Pseudomonadota > Betaproteobacteria > Neisseriales > Neisseriaceae > Neisseria > Neisseria sp. HMSC070F02. Next base: position 1,875 of record NZ_KV815481.1, read on the forward strand.
AGGATATTGGGAACTAAGTTCTTCAAAAATCCTGTCTCCGTCCCTTATACGTCGGTGCTTTAGTCAAAACGGCAGACGGCTACAAAGCTATTGCCCATATCCGAGTCGGCGAGAGCGTCCTTTCCAAGGACGAGGCAAGCGGGAAAACAGGATACAAACCCGTTACCGCCCAATACGGTAATCCGTATCAAGAAACCGTTTACATTAAAGTTTCAGACGGCATCGGCAACAGCCAAACCCTGATTTCCAACCGCATCCATCCGTTTTACAGTCAAGGAAAATGGATACAGGCAGGTCGTCTGAAAAAAGGCGACACCCTGCTTTCCGAAAGCGGTGCAAAACAGACGGTTCAAAACATTACCCTCAAACAGCAGCCGCTCAAAGCCTACAATCTGACCGTTGCCGATTGGCATACTTACTTCGTCAAGGGCAGTCAGGCGGAAACGGAAGGGGTTTGGGTTCATAATGCGTGTCCGCCTAAAAGGACAGGAAGCTCCAAGAATGAAAAACATGGAGATGGCGGTCGAAGTCAAATATCAGCAGAATCACGAATTGCTGAATTAAAAAATAAAATTATTCCCGGAATGTCCAAAAATGAACGATTAAAGATTGAGCGAACAATCAGAAATATTACAAAAAATGCCAATCGAAAAGCAAAAGGAGAAGAGCATGGTCGACGCGGTCGTTAAAACTCCCGAATTTTTACCTTTTACTTCTGTAGGAATATTCCGTTTTGGTGCGGATATAACAGAGTACAAAAACATACTGGAAACTTTTATGTATGAACCTCCTGATGAGTTTAGAACAGAATATTATGAATCTCCCGACTCAAATTTACTCATTTCCGTCAAAAAAAAACAAAATTATTTCGATATTTTGTTATCAGGAGCTATATTTTATGGGCGTTAATATAATAGGTCTGAATTTTGAAGATTTTAAACAACTTTTCCATCACCCTAAATCATACGGTGTTGATAAATATTATTTATCAAATGAATCTTATCCGACATATGTCTATGAGTTTGATGAAATAGGAGTACAAGCTTGGGAAGCAAAAGGGAAAATTGTTACTATCATTGCCGGGGGCAAAGACAATTATTCGACAGAACCTTACTACGATGAATAACATTAATGGCAGGCATAGGTTGGGTTGAGAACTCAACAACAAGAGGTCGTCTGAAACCGTAATCGATTTTTCAGACGACCTTTCTGTCAATCCAAACAGATTGTCGAATCTTAATCCAACCTGTGCTTGCTGTACGGAACAGGCACGGTGTTCATTCACAAGTTAAGTCATATATTGAATCAAAAGGCGGCATTGTTAAAACAGGTTTAGGAGATTAAACATGGCATCATATGTTTCCATAAAAGGATGGATTGAATGCTCTGACGATGATATAAAAATCATCCAAGAAAACATTAATAATTTTTGGAATAATTGTCCCTTCAATATCGAAGAGAAAGAATCTGCAAAAATATATAAAAGTGGGTGGGTTTTCCCGACAAATAGTTTTAATTGGAGCAGCTATATTTTTTTGGTGCATGCGTAAAATCTTATTTCATTATTTATTTTGAAAAATGTATTAAAACAATAATGGAATTGGATATTGAAATATCAGGTTTTTTTGAATTAGATTATTATGAAGATAGTTATAAAGTAAATTGGAAAATAAATAATGGCAATTTAATACAAACGACTAATTAAATGGACAAAAAATGATGGCTGATAAGGAACAAGTAGAAAAGATGATTTATTCTGAAAATAAACAGAGTGTTATTGACGGTATGCTCGGTATGACCTTCAGCTCGGAGGAGGATGAAATCCCTTGGATTTCTGAGAAATTGACGGAGTTGTCGAAGCATAAAGACTTGGATATTGCCAGATTGTCATTAACCTGTTTCGGACATCTTGCCAGGATGCATGAAAATATCGGCGATTGCGATAAAGTGATTGCTTTATTGCGCTCAAAACAAGGTAATCCGGATTTTCAAGGTTTTGCCGAAGATGCGTTAGACGATATTTCCTTCTTTATATTTAAAAAGCGTCCGTAAGCACCGGCAAGGTCAAATCTGGCAAATGCCGTCTGAAGCGGTATTCGGCTTTCAGACGGCATTTTCTCCGATTGGCACAGGATGCAGGGGCTTGCCGGCTTGATTTTGCCGAAGTTGTTGGCAAACAATTTGGAGGGGGCGGCAATTTATGGAAAATAGATTTGCAAAAATCGTTAAGGATATTTTTAGTTTTACCCAATTTGTTTCCGAAGCGGAAAATAAAATTCCTAACCAATCCTCCCGTTATTACGACTGCTGGTAGGAATTGGAAATCTTGAATGCTTCCGCATTGGAAGATTGGGAAATATCGGAAAAGCCTGAAAAATGGGAGAAATGGACAGAAAAATATCAGACCGAAGCGTTACAGTTAGTCAAGAATCTATTTGCCGAAGAAGTTCCTGAAAATAATATAGTTTGCGATATTTCTCATTTTTTGCATTTTGCCAATCGGGCAGAAGCCGACATTCCCAATCAATCACGTTTATATGCCGAATATTGGTGGGAAATGGAAACGTTCAAAATGTCGGTTTTAGAAGATTGGGAACGCTCGGGAAAGCCGTTAGATTGGGAAAAATGGCAAAGGCAATATCAATTTGAAGCATTTGAATTAGTCAAAAAATTGAATCAAAGCAAACAAGAGTAACAAGCTGCAGCCTGCATAGGGGTTTTTAAAGTACGGCATCAACCGTAGATTAAATTAAAAATCAAACAATCAAAGCTCGTCTGATATAATCGATATACTCTGTTAAACGAAAAATAAATATGTTTAAAAAATTCAAACCGGTACTGTTGTCATTTTTTGCACTTGTATTTGCCTTTTGGCTGGGAACAGGTATTGCCTATGAGATTAATCCGCGTTGGTTTTTGAGCGATACGGCAACTGAAGTACCTGAAAATCCGAATGCTTTTGTGGCGAAACTTGCCCGCCTGTTCCGAAATGCCGACAGGGCGGTTGTCATCGTGAAGGAATCGATGAGGACGGAGGAAAGTCTTGCCGGAACTGCGGATGACGGTCCGTTGCAGTCGGAGAAGGATTATCTCGCGCTCGCTATCCGGCTCAGTCGTTTGAAAGAAAAGGCGAAATGGTTTCACGTAACGGAGCAGGAACATGGGGAAGAGGTCTGGCTGAATTACCATATCGGCGAGGGCGGTTTGGTTGCGGTTTCGCTTTCGCAACGCTCGCCGGAAGCGTTTGTTAATGCCGAATATCTGTATCGGAACGATCGTCCGTTTTCTGTAAATGTGTACGGCGGAACGGCTCACGGAGAAAATTATGAAACGACAGGAGAATATCGGGTTGTTTGGCAACCGGACGGTTCGGTATTTGATGCGTCGGGGTACGGGAAAATCGGGGAAGATGTTTATGAGCATTGCCTCGGGTGTTATCAGATGGCCCAGGTATATTTGGCGAAATACCGGGATGTCGCGAATGATGAGCAGAAGGTTTGGGACTTCCGCGAAGAGAGCAACCGGATTGCGTCGGACTCGCGCGATTCTGTGTTTTATCAGAATATGCGGGAATTGATGCCCCGGGGGATGAAGGCGAACAGTCTTGTGGTCGGCTATGATGCGGACGGTCTGCCGCAGAAAGTCTATTGGAGTTTCGACAATGGAAAAAAACGCCAGAGTTTCGAATATTATTTGAAAAACGGAAATCTTTTTATTGCACAATCTTCGACGGTAGCATTGAAAGCGGATGGCGTAACGGCGGATATACAGACCTATCATGCGCAACAGACGTGGTATTTGGATGGCGGGCGGATTATCCGCGAAGAGAAACAGGGAGACAGACTGCCTGATTTTCCTTTGAACTTGGAAAATTTGGAAAAAGAGGTGCGCCGTTATGCAGAGGCTGCGGCGAGACGTTCGGGCGGCAGGCGCGACCTTTCTTACTGAACGCCAATGCCGTCTGAAACCGGTTTTCAGACGGCATTGGAGAGTCAAACGCTTTTTGCAATGCTGTATATTCCAAATCCAATTCGCTATAAATTGAAAACCACAATCCAAAAAACAGAAATACACATTAAACGGGTCTTTTTACCGACCGTATCATCCCATAGGTTTTCCACACCTTTTTTCATCCATAAATTCAAACCATTTAAGTTTGCATCCTTACCGACAATTGCAGCAGCATCATCCGCATAACGGTCACCCAAATTAGCCAAATAACGCCAACCGCCATAGGTATCGCCACGGAAAGCATAACCACGCAAGGTTTGGATTTGTTCTGGTGTTAAAACAACTTCACCCTCATTCATAATAAGATCCTTTAAATTATTTTTTACTTGAATTGTTTACAAAACTCTGTACCAATTGCTCTACTTGTTGGTGATAACCTACCAACTCCTGCTGTGTGAGCTGCTGCTTTTCCCGAATAAACGGGTAATACCGTACCGGGAAACCGTTAATACAGGAACCTACGCCAGTGCTGTAATTATCTTCTTCAGTTTGGTTTATTCGATTATTCCGATGAGTAATAATCGCCGGATTTTCTCCTTTTTTAATATAGTAAAATTCATGAAAATATGGATTTTCAGGAATATGTCTTTTATCTTCATAAGCCTCGTATTCAGGATAGGCAGATGGCATTTTTTTAACCCCGTAAGTAAGCAATCTTTCTCCCATAGTCGTGCTTAAACTACACGCATCTTTTCGGATAACAATATCGTCCACGCTATCCAAACCGTCGCGTAGAAATTGGATAAAGTGTGCTTTGTTTTGCTGGTTGTATGGCTCAAGAACCCAACCTTGGTCGGTTTTTTTGTAATAGACGCTAATCTCTATCAAATTAATGGAGTAAGCATCCTGCCCGGGCGTGTCGGAAAGCCATTTTGTGGCATTGTCTTGCGTATACCGTGCAAGATAGCCATAGGGGATAACCATTTTGGTGCCCTGAAAATCAAATGTAACCGTATGTTCAAATCCTGTCATTGGCTCGGGATTGTTGAAACTGGTTTGTTCTTTAGCCTGTTGCGCACTTACTGCTTTTTGATCTGTCTTTTCATTCACAGGTTCACATGAGGTCATAGTAAAAACACTCCCAATAAACAAAATAAAAAGTTGATAAATGGTAGTAGCATATGGTCTCATAATTTCAAGCCTAGAAATTAGTTAAAGAATATATTATGGTAGATACTAACTCTTTAAGTTGACATATTGTGCGATATCGAGGGCTGTACCGTATTTTCCCATCGTATTTTCCCATCGTATTTTCCCGTTCTTTATATGAGCGGCAGGCATTCTCATAAAAGAAGGGATACCGATAAGGAAAAATACCTCGGTATAAAAAATATACTGATTGATTAATACAAATCCAACAAACAGTTCATCGTATTCTTTTCTGTTGGCGTATAAAAAATACTGATATATGCCTTCACTTTCATAGGGCGACGCTTTATGTGCCGTCCTGTACGTTGAAACATCGGTTTTCCTTGCCCCCTGCTTTGTCCCGATTGTTGCCAACTGCTGTAACCATACCGTCCGAACCTAAACCGTCAGGTTTCAGACGGCATTTTTTCTGCCTGCTCCCACAATTGCCGTTTTTGTGCGGCGGTCAGTTTTTTGACGGCGATTTCCTGCCTGAGTGCCGTGCCTTTATCCATCCCGCCTGCAACGATACGCATCGCCACCGGTTTGAATACGCGGGTATATTTCGCGCCTTTACCGGTTGTGTGGGCGGCAAGCCGCTGTTGCGGATTCGGGCTGATGCCGCAATAGAACGCGCTGTTTTCACACAATATCAGGTAAACGCTCCAGTTTGACGCGTTCATCTGCCTGCATCCTGAGTTTTCTCCCCGTTCCAAGGCGCAACTTTCAGCAGCAGCAGCATACCCGGTAGGGCGAGTGCGAAACACAGTTGGAAAAACGGTACATAACCGAGCCATTCAATCAGATAACCGGCAAAGGAATTGATGACCGTGCGCGGGACGGCGGACAGGCTGGTAAACAGCGCAAGCTGCGTTGCGGTAAATGCGGGATTGGTTTCACGCGCCATATACGATACGAACGCCGCCGTCCCCAACCCCACGCCGACCGCTTCCGCGCCGATAACTGCCGCCAGCATCAGCCTCTCGCCTGTGCCGACCGTGTCGAAAGGTCCGAACCCTGCCAGCCATACAAACCCCAAAACGGTTACAGCCTGCACCGCGCCGAATAGCCACAAGGCTTTGTTTACGCCGATTTTCAGCATCCACACGCCGCCCAAGATACCTGCCGCCACTGCCGGCCACAGTCCTGCATTTTTCGCAATCAAACCGATGTCTGTCTTGCTGAAACCCATATCCAGATAAAACGGCGTTGCCAACGCGGTTGCCATACTGTCGCCGAGTTTGTAAAGGAAGATAAACAGCAGCACGCACACCGCCGAAGCGATGCCCTTGCGCGTAAAAAATTCTTTAAACGGCTCTACCACGGTCTGCTTCAACGTTTTAGGAACGGCAGGCGGCAACACGGGTTCGCGCGCAAGAAACAGCGTCATCAGAAGGCCGGGCAGCATAAATAATGAAGTGATAACAAATACTTCTGACCACGGCATCCTGTCTGCCAACACCAAACTCAATGAACCGGGAATCAGGGCGGCAATCCGGTAGGCGTTCACATGAACCGAGTTGCCCAAACCCAATTCTTCGTCTGACAAAATCTCGCGCCTGAACGCATCCAATACAATATCCTGACTGGCGGAAAAAAAAGCGACAAGCACCGACAAGCCGGCAATCAGCGGCAGATGATTACGGGGGTTTAAAAAGGCATAGGCCGCCAAAGCCGCCAGCAACCCTGCCTGCGTCAGCAGCATCCACCCGCGCCGCCGTCCCAAAACGGGCAGCCTGACCGCGTCCATCAGCGGCGACCACAAAAATTTCCAAGTAAACGGCAGACCGATTAACGCCATCAGCCCGATGCTCTTCAAATCCACCTGCTCGCTGCGCAACCACGCCGGAATCAGGTTAATCAGAAAGTACAGCGGCAGCCCCGAGGTAAACCCCGTAAAAATACAGACAAGCATATTTCGGGAAAAGATTTGCCCGATAAAACCTGATTTCGATGCAGTCATCGTTCGTGCAGCCCAAAAAAAACAAAAGCCTATTGTAGCAAATATCGCCCGCCTGCTGAAAAATGCCGCCCCGCGCCGCCGGTTTGCCGTTCAAATGCAAAATGCCGTCTGAAACTGTGTTCAGACGGCATTGCTTTTCTGAAAACCAGACGTGCTTACAGGCTGTAATACATTTCAAATTCCAGCGGGTGCGGCGCCATGCGGATGCGGCGTACGTCTTCTTCTTTGAAAGCGATGTAGCTGTCGATCCAGTCTTTGCTGAACACGCCGCCGCGCAGGAGGAATTCGTGGTCGGCTTTGAGGGCGGCCAGTGCTTCTTCCAAAGAAGCGCAAACGGTCGGCACCAATGCATCTTCTTCCGGCGGCAGATCGTACAGGTTTTTATCGGCAGGGTCGCCCGGATGGATTTTGTTTTGAATGCCGTCCAAACCCGCCATCAACAGGGCGGCAAATGCCAAATACGGGTTGGCGGTCGGATCGGGGAAACGCGCTTCGATGCGGCGCGCCTTGCTGCTGTTCACGGACGGAATGCGGATGGAAGCGGAACGGTTTTTGGCGGAGTATGCCAGTTTGGTCGGCGCTTCAAAGTGCGGCACGAGGCGTTTGTAGGAGTTGGTGGACGGATTGGTAATCGCGTTCAAGGCTTTGGCGTGTTTGATGATGCCGCCGATGTAGTAGAGCGCGGTGTCGCTCAAGCCGGCATAGCCGTCGCCTGCGAACAGGTTTTGACCGTCTTTCCAAATGGATTGGTGAACGTGCATACCGCTGCCGTTGTCGCCCATAATGGGTTTGGGCATGAAAGTGGCGGTTTTGCCGAAGTTGTGGGCAACGTTTTGAATCACATATTTCATGTCTTGGGTTTGGTCGGCGCGTTTGACCAAGGTGGCGAAACGCGTGCCGATTTCCATTTGGCTGCCGGTACCGACTTCACTGTGGTGGACTTCGACTTCGATGCCGAGTTCTTCCAAAATGTTTACCATCGCGGAGCGCAGGTCTTGTCCCGCGTCAATCGGAGCAACGGGCGCGTAACCGCCTTTAACGGCAGGGCGGTGGCCGGTGTTTTGACCGTCCATGTGCAGGCCGCTTGCCCATGCGCCGCTTTCGGACGTGATTTCGTAACGGGTTTTGTGCATGTCGGTTTCAAATTCTACGCCGTCGAAGACGAAGAATTCAGGCTCGGGGCCGAAGTATGCCGTGTCGCCGATACCGGAAGATTTCAAATAGGCCTCGGCGCGGCGTGCGATGGAGCGCGGGTCGCGGTCGTAACCCTGACCGTCGGCGGGATCGATAACGTCGCAAGTCAACACAACAGTCGCATCATCATAAAAAGGATCGACGAAGGCCGTAGACGCATCGGGACGCAACTGCATATCGGAAGCCTGAATGCCTTTCCAGCCGCCGATAGACGAACCGTCAAACGCCTGACCGTTTTCAAACCACTCTTCGGGGTCTTCCAACACGATGCGCGCAGGCACGGTAAAGTGGTGCTGCTTGCCTTTGGTATCGGTAAAGCGCAAATCGACAAAGCGGGCTTCGCTTTCTTCAATCAATTTTACGGCGTTTTTAATAGACATTTTTCAGCTCCTGGAAAAGGGAAATAGCAAAATATGCGGAACGCGGCAGATTAGCTCAAAGCCAGCATGATTCTACCACGTCCATGCCGTCTGAAACTGGCCCTGCGTCAAATTCCAAGCTGTAAAATATAGTTTCAGACGGCAATATTGTCAACAATATGCTTCGGTTTGTCTGTTCAAAAGCGGAATACCCGCCCTTTTGTCCAAATGCCGACAAAACAGATGCCGCCTGAAAACAGTTTAGACGGCATCGTTCCCATCTTCGCGCCGCCGTTATAAAATGACCGCCCCGCCTTGATGGAATATGACTATGCACGCCCTCCCCCGCTACGCCGTTTTTGGCAACCCCGTCGCCCACAGCAAGTCGCCGCAGATTCATCAACAATTTGCCCTTCAGGAAGGCGTTGACATTGAATACGAACGCATTTGCGCCGACATCGGCGGTTTTGTACAGGCGGTTTCGACATTTTTTGAAACAGGCGGTTGCGGGGCAAACGTTACTGTACCGTTCAAGCAGGAAGCGTTTCATCTGGCGGACGAGCATTCCGAACGCGCTTTGGCAGCAGGTGCGGTCAATACGCTGATTCTGTTGAAAAACGGCAAGCTGCGTGGCGACAATACCGACGGTATCGGTTTGGCCAACGACATCACGCAGGTCAAAAACATTGCCATTGAGGGCAAAACCATTTTGCTTTTGGGCGCGGGCGGCGCGGTGCGCGGCGTAATTCCGGTTTTGAAAGGACACCGCCCTGCCCGTATCGTCGTTGCCAACCGCACCCACGCCAAAGCCGAAGAATTGGCGCGGCTTTTCGGCATTGAAGCCGTCCCGATGGCGGATGTGAACGGCGGTTTTGATATCATCATCAACGGCACGTCCGGCGGCTTGAGCGGTCAGCTTCCTGCCGTCAGTCCTGAAATTTTCCTCGGCTGCCGCCTTGCCTACGATATGGTTTACGGCGACGCGGCGCAGGAGTTTTTGAACTTTGCCCAAAGCAACGGTGCGGCCGAAGTTTCAGACGGACTGGGTATGCTGGTCGGTCAAGCGGCGGCTTCCTACGCCCTCTGGCGCGGATTTACGCCCGATATCCGCCCTGTTATCGAATACATGAAAGCCATGTAATATGTTCCGCATCGTCAAATGGCTGATTGCCCTGCCCGTCGGCATCTTTATCTTTTTCAATGCCTATGTGTACGGCAACATCATTACCTACCGCGCCGTCGCGCCCCATCAGACTGCCTTTATGTCGATGCGGATGAAGCAGTTTGAACAGGAAGGTCGCGATGTCGCACTGGATTACCGCTGGATGCCCTACAACCGCATCTCGGTCAACCTGAAAAAAGCCCTGATTGCTTCCGAAGATGCCCGTTTCGCCGGGCACGGCGGCTTCGATTGGGGCGGCATTCAAAACGCCATCAGGCGCAACCGGAACAGCGGCAAAGTGAAGGCGGGCGGCTCGACCATCAGCCAGCAGCTTGCCAAAAACCTCTTCCTCAACGAAAGCCGCAGCTATATCCGCAAAGGCGAAGAAGCGGCGATTACCGCGATGATGGAAGCCGTTACCGACAAAGACAGGATTTTTGAACTGTATTTAAACTCAATCGAATGGCACTACGGCGTTTTCGGCGCGGAAGCCGCGTCCCGGTATTTTTATCAAATACCCGCCGCCAAGCTGACCAAACAGCAGGCGGCAAAACTGACGGCGCGCGTCCCCGCCCCGCTCTACTACGCCGACCATCCGAAAAGCAAACGGCTCCGCAACAAAACCAATATCGTGCTCAGACGCATGGGTTCGGCAGAGTTGCCTGAAAGCGACACGGACTGATTGTTTCAGATATGGAAATGCCGTCTGAACTGCGGTTCGGACGGCATATGTTTTCTGGTTTTTATAGTGGATTAACAAAAATCAGGACAAGGCGACCGAAGCCGCAGACAGTACAGATAGTACGGAACCGATTCACTTGGTGCTTAGCACCTTTAGAGAATCGTTCTCTTCGAGCTAGGGCGAGGCAACGCTGTACCGGTTTAAATTTAATCCACTATACCTGCCCGACAGCCGCAAAGACCGTATCATACATAGCAGGCATTGCGGTGCGGGATTACTGCCGCAAACGGCAGGCAAAAAAAATAACCGCTTCAAGGCGGTTTTTTGGTGGCCAGAGGCGGAATCGAACCGCCGACACACGGATTTTCAATCCGTTGCTCTACCAACTGAGCTATCTGGCCTTTGTCTGTCTCGTTAAGAGATGCGTATTAAACCAAATTACGGGACGACATGCAAGCATATCGGGCAATATTCTTTGAAAACAGGTTTAAGTCAATGTTTTAAATTTGAATTAATTTATGTAAAAACAACATAAATCCGTATTTTTGCCGCCTGCCCGACGATATTAGGTCGCCCGTCTGAAAAATATTTTCAATATTTGAAGTTCTTACCCAGATAAACAGAACGAACCTGTTCGTTTCCGACCAAATCATCAGGTTTTCCCGATGCCAACACCGTGCCGTCTGAAATAATGTAGGCCCGATCGCAGATGCTGAGGGTTTCGCGTACGTTGTGGTCGGTAATTAATACGCCGATACCGCGCGACTTGAGAAATCCGATGATTTTTTGGATGTCGATGACGGCGATGGGATCGACGCCGGCAAAAGGCTCGTCCAACAAAATAAAATGCGGTTTCATGGCAAGTACGCGGGCGATTTCGACGCGTCGGCGTTCGCCGCCCGACAAAGATGGGGCAGGATTATTGCGCAAACGCTCGATATTCAGGTCGGCAAGCAGTTTTTCAACTTCGCCGTCGATGCGGCTTTTGTCTTTGGTACTGATTTCTAAAATGGCGCGGATGTTTTGTTCGACGGTCATTTTACGGAAAATAGAGGCTTCCTGCGGTAGGTAGCCGACACCCAGGCGGGCGCGTTCGTGTATGGGCAGGTGACGCAATTCCTGCCCGTCCAGCATCACGCTGCCCGCATCGGCGGCAATGAGTCCAACAATCATGTAGAAGCTGGTGGTTTTACCCGCACCGTTGGGCCCGAGCAGGCCGACGACTTCCCCGCTTTCGATTTCAAGGGAGAAGCTTTTAACGACTTGGCGTTTTTTGAAACTTTTTTGCAGGTTTTGAACAACAAGGCGGCTGACGTTTGCGCTCATAAATATCTCTTCAATATCTTCGGTCGGCAAATGCCGTCCGAACTAGGTTTATGTTTCAGACGGCATTTTGGGATTATTCGGATTTTTGCGTACTCGAAGGCTGGATAACGACGCTGACCCTGCCGGATTTGGAAGCGGATTTTGCGCCGGATTTTGTGCTGCCGCTGATGGTATAGACTTCGGTTTTGGTGTTGTATGTAATCACCGCACCTTCGGCGACATCGCCGCCGCGCTGTACTTTGGCATTACCGGTTAAGACTACGGTGCTGCCTGCAGATGAATAAGCAACGTTGTTTGCCTGTCCGCGCACCGTGCCTTTGCCGCCGTCCAATGTCTGGCTGAAGCGGACTGGCGAACCTTCCGCCCTCACGGATTCGCCGCCTTTGCCGCCGCGTGTAACATTGACGCGGGCGGCGGAAATATTGAGCGTACCCTGTCTGATGACGACGTTTCCGCTGAATGTGGTGCTTTGGTTGGCTTGATCGAGCGAACCTTGGTCGGCCTCAATCTGAATAGGCTGCCTGCTGTCGCTTTGAAGGGCAAAAGCGGGGGACGCCGAAAAAAATGCTATTAAAACAAATAGCTTACATATCTTTTGTATCATAAATCGTGGCTTTCACTTTAGATGAGAAGTTCAACATGCCTGTTTTGTGGTCGTAAGTCATGCCGCCCGCCTGACCGTGCGATGCACCATATTGGAAACTGACAGGCGTATCGGTTTGGGCATATTGAGATTCGGTATCGACGTGCAGCTTTTCGGCTTCAACTTTACCCGCCTGCCGTTTGCCGTCGGCGGTTTTGGTCAGCACAACGTTGTTTTTAAAAAGAACCTGTTTGTTTTCGGTATGGTAAACGGCTTCATCGCTGCCGACTTCGTACAACAACCTGCCTTCTTGGAAGAACACGAGATGCGGTGAGTCGAAATGAATGTCGCTGCTTTCGGGAAACTGTTTCGCGCCCTTCGAACTCAAATGTTCTTTCAAGTATCCCTGTTCGTCAAACCGCCTGCCGTCCAAGCCGTCCATTGTGTATTGCGGTTCGTCGGGATTGAGCCTGACTTCCTCGATTTCGACTTCGCTGATGCGTCCCAACCATGCCGACAGGCTGCCCAAGGCAACCGCCAATATCAATGGGAACGCAATTCCGTACCGCCATCTTACTTTCATTTGATGTACTCGTTCAAAGCCGCGCCCAAAGTCCCTTGCGCCTGCATAATCAGGTCGCACACTTCGCGCACCGCGCCCGCACCGCCGGGGCGTTTGGCAATATAGGCGGCGTGTTGCAGCGTAAACCAATGCGCGTCGGGGACGGCAACCGGCAATCCGCAGCGTACCATAACGGGCAAATCGACCACGTCGTCGCCGACAAAGGCACACTCGGCTTCTTCCACGCCGACCTGAGCGCGCAGCTCTTCATACGCGGCGCGTTTGTCCGAAATGCCTTTGAAGTAGTAATTTATGCCCAACTGTTTGACGCGGATGCCGACGGAGGGCGCGTCCCGACCTGTGATAATCGCAGTCTGCACGCCGCTTGCCTGAAGCATTTTCAGACCGTGTCCGTCCAGTGTGTGAAACGATTTGATTTCTTCGCCGTTATCGCGGATAAAGATTCGCCCGTCGGTCAAAACGCCGTCCACATCCAATATCAGCAGTTTGATTTTGGCGGCGCGCGCCTGTAATTCGGGAGAAATTGCCTGCATGGGATTTCCTTGTTTTCAGACGGCATATCTTACCACAAATGCCGTCTGAAACGGCTGCAACGCCTTATATAGTGGATTAACAAAAATCAGGACAAGG
>NZ_KV815481.1:15595-25841 GCF_001814225.1 Neisseria sp. HMSC070F02
ACGCCGTACTGGTTTTTGTTAATCCACTATACAATCCGCGCCGCCAAAAGGTCGTGCATATTCAGCGCGCCGATCAGTACGCCGTCGGCATCAGTAACCAGAAGCCCATTCACATGGTTTGCCTGCATGACTTTCAGGGCTTCGGTGGCGAGACGTTCGGCGGAGATGGTTTTAGGATGCGTATGCATGACTTCGTCTATCGAAAGACCGGTAAAATTGTCGCATTCTTGAAACAGGCGGCGCAAATCGCCGTCGGTGAATACGCCTTTCAGACGGCATTGCCCGTCCGTTACCGCCAACATGCCCAGCCCTTTTTCACTCATGCTGACGATGGCTTCTTTCAAGGGCGTGCCGAGTCGGACGGCAGGCAGGCCGCCGCCTTTGTGCATAATGTCGGCAACGCGCAAAAGCAGGCGTTTGCCGAGGCTGCCGGCAGGGTGGCTCAAGGCGAAGTCGTCGGGCGTGAACGCACGCGCACGCAGCAGGACGACCGCCAACGCATCGCCCAAAGCCATGACGGCGGTGGTGCTGGTGGTCGGGGCAAGCCCCAGCGGGCAGGCTTCTTGCGAAACCGATGCGGTGATATGGATGTCGGCATGGCGCGCCATGGTTGAATCGGGGCGGGCGGTAATGCAGACAAGCGTGATGTTTTTGCGTTTGAGCGCGGGGATGATGGCGGCGATTTCATCGCTTTCACCGGAATTGGAAATGGCGACGACCACGTCGTTGTCCACAATCATGCCCAAATCGCCGTGTGCCGCTTCCGCAGGGTGGACGAAAAACGCGGGCGTGCCGGTCGAGGCCATGGTTGCCGCCATTTTGCGCCCGATATGTCCCGACTTGCCCATGCCCGTGATAACGACCCTGCCTTTGCAGTGCAACAACGCGTCCGCCGCAAGGGCGAAGTTTTCGTCCAAATCCGCCGCAATTTCGCGCAAGCCTTCCGCTTCGGTGTGCAACACTTCGCGCGCCCAGTCGAGATATTTTCCGTTTTCTGCCATTGCCATCCGCCTTTGCTGTAACAAAACTACCCAAAATTTCCGAATCGGGGTAGCATAAGCATTCAAACCCCGCCATCCATCCAAAGGAATCAGAAATGACTATTTTATCGGACGTTAAAGCATTAGGACAACAAATCTGGCTGGACAACCTTTCCCGCTCGCTAGTGCAAAGCGGCGAATTGGCGCAAATGTTGAAACAAGGCGTGTGCGGCGTAACTTCCAATCCCGCCATTTTCCAAAAAGCCTTCGCCGGCGACGCGCTTTATGCCGACGAGGTTGCCGCCCTCAAGCAGCAAAACCTCAGCCCCAAACAACGCTACGAAACCATGGCGGTTGCCGATGTGCGTGCCGCCTGCGGCATCTGTCTTGCCGAACACGAATCCACCGGCGGCAAAACCGGTTTCGTCAGCCTCGAAGTTTCGCCCGAATTGTCCAAAGACGCGCAAGGCACGGTAGAAGAAGCGCGCCGCCTCTACGCCGCCATCGGGTGCAAAAACGCGATGATTAAAGTGCCTGCCACCGACGCAGGCATCGATGCGCTCGAAACCCTCGTTTCGGACGGCATCAGCGTGAACCTCACGCTGCTGTTCTCACGCGCCCAAACCCTCAAAGCCTACGCCGCCTACGCGCGCGGCATTGCCAAACGCTTGGCAGCTGGACAAAGCGTTGCCCATATCCACGTCGTCGCCAGCTTCTTCATCTCCCGCGTGGACGGCGCGCTGGACACAACACTGCCCGACCACCTCAAAGGCAAAATCGCCATCGCCCTTGCCAAAGCCGCCTACCAAGACTGGGCTCAATACTTCGGCAGCCCGGAATTTGCCGCGCTGGAAGCCCAAGGCGCAAACCGCGTGCAGCTTTTATGGGCATCCACCGGCGTGAAAAACCCGGCCTATCCCGACACACTCTACGTTGACAGCCTGATCGGCGCGCACACCGTCAACACCGTTCCAGATGCCACGCTCAAAGCCTTTATCGACCACGGCACAGCCAAAGCCACGCTGACCGAAGGCGTAGAAGAAGCACAAGCGCAGCTTGCCGAAACCGCCGCGCTCGGCATCGATGTCGAAACCTTGGCGGCACGTTTGCAGGAAGACGGTTTGAAACAGTTTGAAGAAGCGTTTGAAAAACTGCTCGCACCGTTGGTTTAAACTTTTCATCCCCGATGCCGTCTGAAAGGCTTTCAGACGGCATCGCCCGTTTGACCGGACACAGTGCGGCATATCAAGGATTCACCCTAAAAATATTAATGGGCAAGAAGTTAATGCACGACATTACCCACCAACACAAAAGGAAATAGAATCATGGCAAAAGCACTCGAAATCATTTCACCCAATGAAATTTATTCAGATCTGATTTTTTAAGGATCCGGTACCTCCCCATACAATATATACAGAATTGATGAAACTGGTTAGTAGAAATGCAAGTAATGAGAGAATCGCAGATAGAGCCTTCGATTTTTTCTCGTCCGGCCTTATGGATGGTTCAGCTACCGAAGAGCAATATAATGCCCTATATGATTTAACCTTGCTTGAAGAGCCCGGGATGGAACTGAATAAAGATGAGATAATGGCTTTGATTCATAGTCTTAAATAAAGGGGCTGTACCGGATATGTACACAGGACGTTTCGCCCCCAGCCCGACCGGGCTGCTCCACATCGGCTCGCTGCTGACCGCCGCCGCTTCCTATGCCGATGCACGCTCAAACGGCGGCAAATGGCTGGTCCGCATGGAAGACCTCGATCCGCCGCGCGAAATGCCGGGGGCGGCAAGCCATATCCTGCACACGCTTGAGGCATTCGGATTCGAGTGGGACGGAGAAGTCGCCTATCAGAGCCGCCGTTACGCCCTGTATGAAGAAACCCTATGCCGTCTGAAAACCGCCGGACTGGTCTATCCCTGCCATTGCAGCCGCAAAGACTGGCAGGCTGCGGCAGTCCACGGCGCAGACGGATTCGTCTATAACGGACGTTGCCGCAATCCGCAGCAACGCCCTGCACCGCAAGGCAAACAGCCGGCGTGGCGCATCCGCGTCCCCGACCGCATTATCGGTTTTTCAGACGGCATCGTCGGAGGTTACGCCCAAAACCTCGCCCGCGACATCGGCGATTTCGTCCTGCTTCGTGCAGACGGTTACTGGGCATACCAACTCGCCGTCGTTGCCGACGATGCCGAACAGGGCGTTACCCACATCGTCCGCGGACAAGACCTGCTCGTTTCCACTCCGCGCCAAATCTATTTGCAGCAGTGTTTGGGCGTTCCGACACCGCAATATGCCCACCTGCCGCTGCTGACCAACGCACAAGGGCAGAAATGGTCGAAACAGACGCTCGCCCCCGCATTGGATTTAAACCGCCGCGAACAACTCCTCCGCCAAGTGTTCCGTTACCTCAAGCTGCCCGAAGCACCGGAAACCGACCGCCCTGCCGAACTGCTCGACTGGGCGGTGGCACACTGGGATATGGACAAAGTGCCGAAACACGCCATTACCACCCCCTAAACACCGCCCGACAAACGCACAAATGCCGTCTGAAACTTTCAGACGGCATTTCACATACAGCCCCGCCCTATTCGCGCGTATTTGCCCGTTCGACTTCTTCCCACGCTTCGAGAATCAGGCCGCCGTCGTTGTCTTTCAAGAGCATCGCGTCGGAAAGCATACGCCGCCAAGTCCGCGCACCTTTCAAACCGTGCATCAGCCCGAGGCTGTGGCGGACGATGTGGCGCAAGATTGTGCCGCGTCCGGCTTGGATCTGGGCTTGGCTGTATGTGTAGAGGCACTGCACCAAATCGGCGTATTCGATCGGGCTGCGAGTATCGCCGTAAAACAATCTGTCCCATTCGCGCATCACCATCGGGTTGTGGTACGCCTCGCGCCCGACCATTACGCCGTCAACGTGTTGCAGGTGTCCGGCGATTGCTTCGTTGGTGGTGATGCCGCCGTTGATGATGATTTCCAGCCCGGGAAACTCCTGCTTGAGGCGGTAAACGTAATCGTATTTCAACGGGGGAACGTCGCGGTTTTCTTTGGGGGAAAGACCGTCCAGCCAAGCGTTGCGGGCGTGGACGATGAAGGTTTTGCAGGCGGTTTTGTCGCGCAGCGTGCCGACGAAATCGGCAACGGTTTGGTATTCGGTCTGCCTGTCCACACCGATACGGTGTTTGACGGTAACGGGAATACCGACCGCGTCCTGCATGGCGTTGAGGCAGTCGGCAACCAGCCCGACTTCGTTCATCAGACACGCGCCGAACGAGCCTTTCTGCACGCGCGGACTGGGGCAGCCGCAGTTGAGGTTGACCTCGTTGTAACCGTATGCCTCGGCGGCTTTGGCGGCTTTCGCCAAATCGGACGGATCGCTGCCGCCCAGTTGCAGGGCGACGGGCTGCTCGCCTTCGTTGAACATCAAAAAGCGGTCTTTGTCGCCGTAAACAATCGCACCGGCATTGACCATTTCGCTGTACAGCCAAGTATTTCGGGTAATCTGGCGGGCAAGGTAACGGTAGTGCCTGTCCGTCCAGTCGAGCATCGGGGCGACGGAAAGGCGGCGCGGGGGAAGGGTGTGTGTATTGTCGTTCATTGTCGATATTTCATCATTGCGGATTCAATTTCAATCCGGAACAACCTTCATTTTTGGGGAAATCCGCGTCATGAAAGAGTCCAGCAGTATAGTTACCGGCCCGTCGTTGCAGAGCGACACCTGCATATGCGTGCGGAAACGCCCTGTTTCGACATGAATCCCGTGCCCGCGCAACAGTTCTGCCGTATGCAGATAAAGCCGTTTTGCCTGTTCTGCAGGTGCGGCTTTCGAAAATGACGGCCGCCGGCCGCTTGCCGCATCGGCATAAAGCGTAAACTGCGACACCAGCAGCACGGATCCCCCGACATCCTTCAAAGACAGGTTCAACTTGCCCGCTTCGTCTTCAAACACGCGCAAATGGGCGATTTTGTCGGCGACATAGCGTGCATCTTTTTCTATGTCGCTATGCGTTACACCGAGCAGTACGACGAATCCGCCGTCGATTTTGCCGCAGGTTTCCGTGCCGTTTTCGGACACGACATCCACCTTTGCACCTACCGTTTTCTGTATGACCGCACGCATAAGCCGTCCTCCTTACCTGAACGTGCAATGCCGTCTGAAAAGGCTTCAGACGGCATCGGTATTGGAAATGCCATTACGGTTTGACACCGTTTTCTTCCAAAATGGCATCGATTTTCAAGCGGGCTTTTTCCTGTCTCAAACCTTGTTCCAACTGGTTTCTGACCAACTCGAAAGGCTGCGCGTCGGGGTTTTTCCCGACCTCGCTGAGTTTGAACAGATAATAGCGTTCGCCCAATTTGACCGGATCGCGGGTAACGTCGCCCCGATTCATCGCTGCAAACTGCGAAGCCAGCGGCTCGGGAAGCTGCTGCGCCATAATGAAACCGTCAAACGCCTGCTCGTCGTTCGGATAACGCTTCATCAGCCCTTCAAAAGACAGCCCTTTGAGCAGGAGCTGCTGCGCCTGACGCGCCTCCTCTTCGGTTGCGAAGCTGACCTGCTGCAATTTGATCATGCGGATTTGCCGCTCATAAAACTGACGCAGTGCGCTTTCGGAAACCGTTTCCGAACGTTCCAGAAAACGGACGTACTCCTCGGCATAAAAAGACGCTTCGGCGATTTTAAAGCGGTTTTGGACATCCTTATCCTTATCCAAACCTTCCTTCAATGCCCTGTTTTTCAAAACTTCCAAAGTTTGCAGCCGACGGACGGCATCGTTTCGGATTGCCTGCCCGTCCGGTTTTTGGGACTGCTCCGCATGCCGGTCTGCCTGCTGCATGATCTGCGCCACCAGCGTATCCACCAAAGCCGGGTCGATTTCGGGTGCTTTGGCTGCCGCAAAACCTGCCAACATTGCAGCAATAACTGCGGCAGCGGTTTTTTTCTGTTTCATGGTATTCCCTGTCCTGCGCGGCGGCAAAACGCCTGTCTGAACGTCTTGCCGCCGTATCCCGTTTTCAGAATTATTTTGCAGGTTTGATGTTTGCCTTGCCCAACAGTGCACCGACGGCACGGTCAATCCGTTCCGCCTGAAGGTTGCCGGCAATCTGTCCTTTCATTTCATCAAAAGAAGGCACTTTCACCTCGCGGCTGTCGTTGACATAATAAACGCCGTAGAAATCGCCGTTTTTCAGCGGCGTTGCCGTAAATTCGCCTTTTTTCAAGTCCTTAATTGCCTGATAAAGCGGCGGAACACCCTGTTCCAAATCTTTCAGCGGCACATATCCGACCGGCGCGCCGGTCTGTTTGGTACGGTCGTTGAGGGAATATTGTTTCAAGACGGCATCGAAACCTTTTTTCGCCTTCAAGTCGGCAACCGCTTTTTTTGCATTTTCTTCCTTGTCGGTCAGGATTTCGCCCAACTGGACTTCCTGCGTACCTTTGTAAAAACCGCTGATATTGTCATATGCGGCTTTTACTTCCTGCTCGGAAACCGGTTGGGTTTTGGCGATATGCAATGCGTATGCCTCGCCGTTCAAGCCATATTTTACCGCCTGCCAAACGGTTTTGAAGGACGGTTTCTTGTCGTCGCCCGACTTTTTCGCTTCGGCACGCAATTTGGCAAGCGCATTTTTAAACTCTGCCGACCGGTCGAGTTTCAGGCGTTTCACTTCCTGTGCGACCACGGTGTTGACCACTTCGTTTTCCAGCAGGGATTGGCGCAGTTGCGGCGTGTCTTCGGCACGGCTGTTTTCCGCACGGAATGCGGCAACCTGCGCATCGATGACGGAACTGTCGATTTTCTGACCGTTGACGGTTGCCAGCGTTTGGGCAAACAGGCTGCCGGAACAGGCAAGCAGTGCAACGGAAGTCAGGATTTTTGCTTTCATAATCTTCTCTCTTTAAATTTTAAATTGAAATGTTCGGGCAGACTTCATTCAGTCCGCCGTATGGAAATACTCGTCAGGGGTAGCCGCCCGGATGCCGAGCGCGTGAATCATGCCGCCTGAAAACAAATCTTTGAGCAGCGATTTGACCGTTTTCTGGCGGTTCAGGCGGCTTACGCCTTCAAAACGGCCGCTGACGACCAAAACGGCATAATGTCCGCCGCCGGTATTGCCCGCGTGTCCTTTGTGCAGATGGCTCTCATCGCCGATTTCCAACACCAGCGGATCGAGCGTCTGCAGGCGTTCGCGGATCAAATCGACGGCCGGCATTATTTGAACACCGCTTTAAACGGCTTGATCAGCACTTCGCTGTACACGCCTGCATGAACATAGGGATCGTCTTCCGCCCACGCCTCTGCCGCATCCAAAGACTCGAACTGCGCCACAATCAAACTGCCCGAAACGCGGTTGGAGTCCTCCGGCAAAGGATTCGGGCCTGCCGTCAACAGCCGGCCTTCCGACTTCAGCGTCTCCAGCCGTTTGAGGTGTTCGGGACGTGCCGCCATACGCGCTTCATACACATTCTCCCCGTCTGTTGCCAGCAACATAAAATATTCCACAGTCAATCCTCCTTTTTCAGACAGGTACTCAGATAAATACCCTGAATAATAAAGAAAACAAGCATCAGTGCAGTCGAGCCGAACATTTTATAGTTGACCCATTGCGACTCGAACCGGGTAAACACAAACCAGTTGGCGATACCCATAAAAATCAGGAAACCGACCCACATATACGTCAATTTCGCCCATACGGCATCCGGAAGCTGAATCTCCCTGCCGATACTCGCCTTCAAGCCGTTTTTACCGGCGAGGTGGCTGCCCCACAGGAACAGCGCGCCCAGCCAAAACAAAACGCTCGGCTTCCACATAATGAAGCGGCTGTCGCCCAAAACAATGGTTGCGCCACCGAATATCACAATCAGCACCAGTCCGACCCACTGCATCGTATCCAGCTTTTTATATTTCCAATACAGAAAAGCCGCCTGAACCACACCAGCAACCAAGGCGACCGCCGTAGCGGCAATCATATTTTTGGTAACGGTATAGGTGGCGAAAAACAGGATGACGGACAAAAGGTCGCTGACGAATTTCATATCCAAATGAGAAAGCAAATCAAATAAACGCTAAATCATACAGGCAGAACCCTGTTTTTGCACCTGCAAAACCAACAAATTTTGTTTTGATTGATGCAAATATGCACAGATGTTTTTGAAAAAAGATGGAGATATGTCATAATTTGTAAAAACGGCGAATGATTGCCGTTTAAAATGTGGCGGCGGTCGGTACATTCACATATTAAATGCCCGCCGGCCGACTGCCCCGCCGATGCCCGATGATGACGAAATTTACAGACTGTACGCGGTCAAACCGTATTCAGCCGCCAACCCACAGGGGATACATCTTGAAAAACAACAGACAAATCAAACTGATTGCCGCCTCCGTCGCAGTTGCCGCATCCTTTCAGGCACATGCTGGACTGGGCGGACTGAATATCCAGTCCAACCTTGACGAACCCTTTTCCGGCAGCATTACCGTAACCGGCGAAGAAGCCAAAGCCCTGCTAGGCGGCGGCAGCGTTACCGTTTCCGAAAAAGGCCTGACCGCCAAAGTCCACAAGTTGGGCGACAAAGCCGTCATTGCCGTTTCTTCCGAACAGGCAGTCCGCGATCCCGTCCTGGTGTTCCGCATCGGCGCAGGCGCACAGGTACGCGAATACACCGCCATCCTCGATCCTGTCGGCTACTCGCCCAAAACCAAATCTGCACTTTCAGACGGCAAGACACACCGCAAAACCGCTCCGACAGCAGAGTCCCAAGAAAATCAAAACGCCAAAGCCCTCCGCAAAACCGATAAAAAAGACAGCGCGAACGCAGCCGTCAAACCGGCATACAACGGCAAAACCCATACCGTCCGCAAAGGCGAAACGGTCAAACAGATTGCCGCCGCCATCCGCCCGAAACACCTGACGCTCGAACAGGTTGCCGATGCGCTGCTGAAGGCAAACCCAAATGTTTCCGCACACGGCAGACTGCGTGCGGGCAGCGTGCTTCACATTCCGAATCTGAACAGGATCAAAGCGGAACAACCCAAACCGCAAACGGCGAAACCCAAAGCCGAAACCGCATCCATGCCGTCCGAACCGTCCAAACAGGCAACGGTAGAGAAACCGGTTGAAAAACCTGAAGCAAAAGTTGCCGCGCCCGAAGCAAAAGCGGAAAAACCGGCCGTTCGACCCGAACCTGTACCCGCTGCAAATACTGCCGCATCGGAAACCGCTGCCGAATCCGCCCCCCAAGAAGCCGCCGCTTCTGCCATCGACACGCCGACCGACGAAACCGGTAACGCCGTTTCCGAACCTGTCGAACAGGTTTCTGCCGAAGAAGAAACCGAAAGCGGACTGTTTGACGGTCTGTTCGGCGGTTCGTACACCTTGCTGCTTGCCGGCGGAGGCGCGGCATTGATCGCCCTGCTGCTGCTTTTGCGCCTTGCCCAATCCAAACGCGCGCGCCGTACCGAAGAATCCGTCCCTGAGGAAGAGCCTGACCTTGACGACGCGGCAGACGACGGCATAGAAATCACCTTTGCCGAAGTCGAAACTCCGGCAACGCCCGAACCCGCTCCGAAAAACGATGTAAACGACACACTTGCCTTAGATGGGGAATCTGAAGAAGAGTTATCGGCAAAACAAACGTTCGATGTCGAAACCGATACGCCTTCCAACCGCATCGACTTGGATTTCGACAGCCTGGCAGCCGCGCAAAACGGCATTTTATCCGGCGCACTTACGCAGGATGAAGAAACCCAAAAACGCGCGGATGCCGATTGGAACGCCATCGAATCCACAGACAGCGTGTACGAGCCCGAGACCTTCAACCCGTACAACCCTGTCGAAATCGTCATCGACACGCCCGAACCGGAATCTGTCGCCCAAACTGCCGAAAACAAACCGGAAACCGTCGATACCGATTTCTCCGACAACCTGCCCTCAAACAACCATATCGGCACAGAAGAAACAGCTTCCGCAAAACCTGCCTCACCCTCCGGACTGGCAGGCTTCCTGAAGGCTTCCTCGCCCGAAACCATCTTGGAAAAAACAGTTGCCGAAGTCCAAACACCGGAAGAGTTGCACGATTTCCTGAAAGTGTACGAAACCGATGCCGTCGCGGAAACTGCGCCTGAAACGCCCGATTTCAACGCCGCCGCAGACGATTTGTCCGCATTGCTTCAACCTGCCGAAGCACCGTCCGTTGAGGAAAATGTAACGGAAACCGTTGCCGAAACACCCGATTTCAACGCCACCGCAGACGATTTGTCCGCAT
>NZ_KV815481.1:25941-55866 GCF_001814225.1 Neisseria sp. HMSC070F02
ATTTGTCCGCATTACTTCAACCTTCTGAAGTACCTGCCGTTGAGGAAAATGCAGCGGAAATCGTTGCCGATGATTTGTCCGCACTGTTGCAACCTGCTGAAGCACCGGCTGTTGAGGAAAATGTAACGGAAACTGTTGCCGAAACGTCCGACTTCCACACCGCCGCAGACGATTTGTCCGCACTGTTGCAACCTGCTGAAGCACCGGCCGTTGAGGAAAATGTAACGAAAACCGTTGCCGAAATACCTGATTTCAACGCCACCGCAGACGATTTGTCCGCATTACTTCAACCTTCTGAAGTACCGGCCGTTGAGGAAAATGCAGCGGAAATCACTTTGGAAACGCCTGATTCCAACACCTCTGAGGCAGACGCTTTGCCCGACTTCCTGAAAGACGGCGAGGAGGAAACGGTAGATTGGAGCATCTACCTCTCGGAAGAAAATATCCCAAATAATGCAGATACCGGTTTCCCTTCGGAATCTGTAGGTTCTGACGCGCCTTCCGAAGCGAAATACGACCTTGCCGAAATGTATCTCGAAATCGGCGACCGCGATGCCGCTGCCGAGACAGTGCAGAAATTGCTGGAAGAAGCGGAAGGCGACGTACTCAAACGTGCCCAAGCATTGGCGCAGGAATTGGGTATTTGATTCCCAACTGCCCTTTCGCAGATCAAGGATGCCGTTTCAGACGGCATCTTTTTTTGCCTTATCGGTGTAACGGATAAAGTTTGAACCGGCACAGGCTCAAACAGCAGGCCGACGGCAACAAAATGCCGTCTGAAACCCCTAAAGGCTTCAGACGGCATTGGCGGCGGCGGTATCAGGCAGTTTGATAGGCAACCGAATCGTCACCGCTTTTCTTTTGAATGAACTCGATTTTGTATCCGTCGGGGTCTTCGACGAAGGCTATCACGGTTGTGCCGTGTTTCATCGGGCCGGCTTCGCGGACGACGTTTCCGCCCTGCCGCTTCACACGTTCGCAGGCTTCGTAGGCATCGTCCACTTCAACCGCGATGTGTCCGTAGGCGTTGCCCAAGTCGTATCGTTCCGTATCCCAGTTGTGCGTCAGTTCCAAAACCGTGCTGTCGGTTTCGTCGCCGTAACCGACGAAGGCAAGGGTAAATCTGCCTTCGGGATAATCTTTTCGGCGGAGCAGTTTCATACCCAAAACGTTTTGGTAGAAATCGAGGGATTTTTCGAGATTGCCCACGCGGAGCATAGTATGGAGTAAGCGCATTTTTGTGTTCCTCTCGGTAGTGGTTAAACTTCGATTTTGTTTGGCGTAAACGTCTGCCATTTGTTGCAGGCAGGACAATGCCAGAAAAAGACTTGTGATTTGAAGTGGCAGTTTCGGCACCGGTACATCACGCTGCGCTGTAGCTGCCGTCCGATAACCGAACGCATCATATCGGCATCGGCTTTCCAAGCCGGATCCAAATCGCTGAGTTTCAAACCAAGCAGGCGGTACACGCCGTTGAGGTCGGGCTTGCGGCGGACAAGCTCGACGGCGGTTTGCGCGGCTTCTTTCTCGCACTTAAGCAGCAGGGATTTCTCGTACACGACATTGATCAGGTCAAGTTCGGGAAACGTCTGCATATATCCTGTCAGACGGTTCAAGCCTTCTTCAGGTTTTCCCTGCGCGGCATAGGCTTCGTAAAGCTTCTCGCCGACCATGCTCAAGTATGCATGGTTTTGCTGCTCGATGGCGGCATAGGCTTCGACGGCGGCAGGGAAATTGCCTTGTCGGTGTTCGATGTCGCCCAAAATCATGTTGGCACGGGTGCATTTTTTGTTGGCTTCGAGTGCCTTGCCGACATTGAAACGCGCGACATCGAAATTGGACTTGAACAGCGCGGCTTGGGCAAGTTCGCAATAAAACTGGGCGATTTCAAACTGATAGGTCTGATCGTCATGGCTGAGCAGCCGGGCGGTTTCAACCGCTTTTTCCCAATCCCTGTCCTGTTGGTAGATATTGAGCAGGTGCTGTCTGGCTTCACGCGCCATTTTACCGTCTTGCAGCCCCAAAAAAATCTGTTCGGCACGATCGACCAACCCCGCACTTTGGTAGTTTTGCGCCAATTCAAACAGGACGCGCGCGCGCTTTTCGCCGACCGTATCGGGAGAATCGAGCATTGTCCGGTGTATGTTGATGGCTTTGTCGTTTTCGCCACGCTGACGGTAAAGCTTGCCTAGGGTGAGGTTTAGGTCGTATGACTGAGGCTGCTGATCAATGACCTCTGCCAATTCCCTGGCGGCACGTCCGCTGTTGCGGTCAACCAAGGCATCCAGACTTTTATAAAATCCCGACGGTATGCTTTTTGCCTGCTTTAATACAGTCTTCATATCCACACGGGCGGCAAACCAGCCCATCGCGAAGAAAACGGGCAAAAGGATAATCGGCAGCAGGATAATCCACAATTCATTGTCCATATCGGCTTTCTCAAGGCTGTTTGGCAGATTCGGGCGCATTTTGCGCCGGTGGTGCGGTCAGCTCTTTCCCCGTCAAACGCGCATTTTTCTTTACTTCGGCACGCAACCTGCCGTTCTCGCCACGTAACGACAACAACCGTCCGAACAAGGCAAACATTCCAAAAACAATACCGACTACAAATGCGCCGAACAATACGACAATCAGCGGCAAATCGAATTTTTGCCCCGGCAGGTAGGAAAAGGTAACGGCATCCGTATTAATGACGGCAAGCAGCAGGAAGAGCAGCAGGATAATGATTTTGATGACGGTATAGATAAGTTTCATGTTTGCTCCGTAAATAAAAACGCCGCCCGGACAGCTTCGCACTCTGAACCAAGATTGCGCTAGTTTAAACGATTTGCACGGTTTCGGATAGGATGCGGCAGCGTGTTCGGACGACATACGGAGTATGCGATTGCCGACAATTTTACCAAATACACCGTTCCTTTCCATTTGAAAAATAACGGATTGGACACCGCATCGACAGAAAAACCCGCCGCGCACTTGTCAAAACCCTGTTTGCAGGCGTATCTTTACAATCTTCAAATTCAAACCGTTCATTGAAACATATCAGAATAAGAAAGGCTTTACATCATGAGCAGACCCGTACCCGCCGTATTCGGCAGCGTTTTTCACAGTCAAATGCCCGTCCTCGCCTACCGCGAAGGCAAATGGCAGCCGACCGAATGGCAATCTTCCCAAGACCTCTCCCTCGTACCGGGTGCGCACGCCCTGCACTACGGCAGCGAATGTTTCGAGGGACTGAAAGCCTTCCGTCAGGCAGACGGTAAAATCGTACTGTTCCGTCCGACTGCCAATATCGCGCGTATGCGGCAAAGTGCGGACATTTTGCACCTGCCCCGCCCCGAAACCCAAGCCTATCTCGATGCTTTGGTCGAACTGGTCAAACGTGCCGCCGACGAAATTCCCGATGCGCCTGCCGCCCTGTACCTGCGCCCGACCTTAATCGGTACCGATCCCGTCATCGGCAAGGCCGGTTCTCCTTCCGAAACCGCCCTGCTGTATATTTTGGCTTCCCCCGTCGGCGACTATTTCAAAGTCGGTTCCCCCGTAAAGATTCTGGTGGAAACCGAACACATCCGCTGCGCCCCGCACATGGGCCGCGTCAAATGCGGCGGCAACTACGCTTCCGCTATGCACTGGGTGCTGAAGGCTAAAGCCGAATACGGCGCAAATCAAGTCCTGTTCTGCCCGAACGGCGACGTGCAGGAAACCGGCGCGTCCAACTTTATCCTGATTAACGGCGATGAAATCATTACCAAACCGCTGACCGACGAATTTTTGCACGGCGTAACCCGCGATTCCGTACTGACGGTTGCCAAAGATTTGGGCTATACCGTCAGCGAACGCAATTTCACGGTTGACGAACTCAAAGCTGCGGTGGAAAACGGTGCGGAGGCGATTCTGACCGGTACGGCAGCCGTCATCTCGCCCGTTACTTCCTTCGTCATCGGCGGCAAAGAAATCGAAGTGAAAAGCCAAGAACGCGGCTATGCCATCCGTAAGGCGATTACCGACATCCAGTATGGTTTGGCGGAAGACAAATACGGCTGGCTGGTTGAAGTGTGCTGATGCTTTAAATAAAAAATGCCGTCTGAAACCCGTTTGGCGTTTCAGACGGCATTTTCGCATCCGAACCGTTTCCGCCGCACCTGCAGCAAGTCGGCACAAAGGCAATCGGTTAAAACAAGCGTCCGCATTTCCCATCCCGCCTGCCGTAAGTCGGGCATTTCTCTAGAAATACGCTTCAGACGGCAAACCGCCGCCCGAAACCGATATGTGGCACGGACGGCGCACGGATTTGAAAACGGCGGATTATCCCTCGGTGCTCAAGGCATTGATGCTGTAACCGCCGTCAACGTAAGTGATTTCGCCGGTAATGCCGGACGACAGGTCGGACAGCAGGAAGGCGGCGGTATTGCCGACTTCTTCGATGGTAACGTTGCGGCGCAGCGGATTGTGGGCGGCGACGTGTCCCAAGAGTTTGCCGAAATCGGCGATGCCGGAGGCGGCGAGTGTTTTGATCGGACCGGCGGAAATGCCGTTGCAGCGGATGCCTTCTTTGCCCAGACAGGCGGCGGTAAAACGGATGCCCGCCTCAAGGCTGGCTTTTGCCATACCCATCACGTTGTAATTCGGAATCGCGCGCACCGCGCCCAAGTAGCTCAGGGCAACGATGGCGGAGTTTCTGCCGCGCATCATCGGACGGGCGGCTTTTGCCAATGCGGGCAGGCTGTATGCGGAAATTTCGTGTGCGGTGTTGAACGCTTCGCGGCTGATGCTATCGAGGAAGTCGCCGCTCAAGGCTTCTTTCGGTGCGAAGCCGATGGAATGCACCAAACCGTCCAAGCCGTCCCAATGTTTGCCCAAATCGACGAACACTTGGTTGATTTCGTCGTCGCTGGCGACATCGCAGCGGAACACGAGTTCGGAATCCAATTCCGCCGCCATTTTGCGGACGCGCTCTTCCAGTTTGTCCACAACGTAGGTAAACGCCAGTTCCGCGCCTTGTTCGCGGCAGGCTTTGGCGATGCCGTAAGCGATGGAACGCTCGGAAATCATGCCGGTAATCAGAATTTTTTTGCCTTGCAGAAAACCCATTTTGTATCCTTCAAATAGTGTTCGGTTCGTTCTAAACCGTTGATTATAGCAAATTGTCCCTGTTTCTGTGTTTTCACGTTGCAGCATGCAAACGGCAATGCCGTCCGAAGCGGATTTCAGACGGCATCGGACGTTTCAAATACGGTTTAAGGCATCAGATGCCGCGCAACAATTCGTTCACGCTGGTTTTCGCACGGGTTTGCGCGTCCACGCGTTTGACGATGACGGCGCAGTAAAGGCTGTGGCTGCCGTCTTTGGAAGGCATACTGCCGGACACGACGACCGAACCTGTCGGTACGCGGCCTTGGTAGATTTCGCCGGTGGTGCGGTCGAAGATTTTGGTGGATTGACCGATGAACACGCCCATCGAAATCACGCTGCCTTCTTCGACAATCACGCCCTCAACGATTTCAGAACGCGCACCGATGAAGCAGTTGTCTTCAATGATGGTGGGGGCGGCCTGCAGGGGTTCGAGTACGCCGCCGATACCGACGCCGCCACTCAAGTGCACGTTTTTACCGATTTGCGCGCAAGAGCCGACAGTCGCCCAAGTATCAACCATCGCGCCTTCGTCGACGTATGCGCCGATGTTGACGTAAGACGGCATCAGCACGACATTTTTCGCCACAAAGCTGCCGCGTCGGGCAACCGCACCCGGAACGGCGCGGAAGCCTGCGTTTTTGAACTCGTCTTCAGACCAGTCGGCAAACTTGGTCGGCACTTTGTCGAAGTATTTGTTCACGCCGTCGTTGAGGACTTCGTTGTCTTGGATGCGGAAGGACAGCAACACGGCTTTTTTCGCCCATTCGTTGACTTTCCACTCACCCACGCCCAAGCGTTCGGCAACGCGCAGTTTGCCTGAATCGAGTTGGCGGATGGTTTCCAACACGGCTTCTTTGACTTCGGGAGTAACGGTGGTCGGGGTAATGTCCGCGCGGTTTTCAAAGGCGGTTTCGATAATGTTTTGCAAAGACATAATGTTTCCTTATGTGAGATGTTTCGTGGGACGCTTGCCGGTATTTTCAAGCAGTATGTTCATTTGAAATGAATGCGCTATTGTGCCACGCAAACGCATATTCGTCAGCAATACACGGGCGGTTGCCGAACATTGGCGTTTCGGAATCGGGCGGGCGGCAGGTATTGCCTTTTCCGTGCCCGAATCAATACAGAACGGCGGCGGCACTTTTATGCCGCGCCGCCGCCTTTCAGACGGCATTCGCGGTAAAACGCCATCAGCCCTTCGGTCGAGGCATCGTGTACGGACGTGCCGCCTTCCAGTTCGCCGATGATGGTTTTCGCCAACTGTTTGCCGTACTCAACCCCCCACTGATCGAAGGGGTTGACGTTCCATATCGCGCCTTGGACGAAGGTTTTGTGTTCGTAAGCCGCCATCAGCATACCCAGATTGTAGGGCGTGAGGCGGTCGAGCAGGATGCTGTTGCTGGGGCGGTTGCCGGGGAATTCTTTGTGCGGCGCGAGGCGTTCGCGTTCCGCTTCGGGCAAATCTGCCAGTTCGGCGCGTGCTTCGTCCAAGGTTTTGCCCTTCATCAGGGCTTCCGCTTGGGCAAAGGCGTTGGCAACGGTAAAACGGCTGCGTCCGTCCTCCACGCCCTGCGCCGTCATCGGGACGATAAAGTCGCAGGGAATCAGGCGCGTGCCTTGGTGGAGCAGTTGGAAATAGGCGTGCTGGCAGTTGACCCCTTCACCGCCGAACACGATGCCGCCCGTTTTGCACACGGCGGGACTGCCGTCTGAAGCGCGGCTTTTGCCCAAACTCTCCATATCGAGCTGGTTCAGCCACACCGGCAGCAGGCGCAGGTTGTGGCTGTACGGAACGGCGGTCTGCCCGTCCGCGTGTTGGAAATTGTTATACCACACGGCAATCAGTGCCATCAGAACGGGAATGTTGCGGCGCGGCGGCGTGTGGAAAAAATGGCTGTCCATCGCGTGCGCCCCCGCCAACAACTCGCGGAAACGCGCCCCGCCGACCGCAACCATCACGGGCAAACCGACGGACGACCAGACGGAATAGCGTCCGCCCACCCAGTCGTACATCGCAAACACGCGTTCCGCCGCGATACCGAAAGCCGCAGCTGCCGCAGTGTCGGCAGACACCGCGCAAAAATGGCACGCCGTTTCGGATTCCGAGAACCCCGCACCGCGATACCACGCCTTGACTGCCTGTGCATTGAGCAGGGTTTCCGGTGTTTTGAAGGACTTGCTGGCAACGCAAAACACTGTCGTTTCGGGGTTCAGACGGCATAAAACCGCATCCAGGCAGGCAGGATCGGCGTTGGCGGCAAAATGGACGGCGATATGCCGTCTGAACGGCTCGAGTGCCTGCACGCACATTGCCGGCCCGAGGTCGGATCCGCCTATGCCGATGTGGACAAAATCCGTAATCCGTTTCCCAGTTATCCCCTGATACGAACCGTCGTCCAAACTGTGTGCAAACTCCAACGCACGATTTAACTCGCGGCGGATTTCGGGCAACACGTCCCTGCCGTCCACATAAACGGCATCCGCACCGTCGGGCAGGCGCAAAGCCGTATGCAGCGCGGCACGCCCCTCGCTGCCGTTGACTTTCGCACCCGTCCGCAAAGCACGCATTTTCCCTTCCAAATCCGCCGCGTCGGCAAGATTGCAGAGCAGTTGCAGCGTATCTTCGCCCAAACGGTTCTTGCTGTAATCGAACAACATCCCGTCCAAACGCTCGTGCATACGCTCAAAACGGTCGGGTTCGCAGGCAAAGCGGTCGCGCAAAAGGACATGACGCGTATCCTGATAATGGCGTTCGAGCGCATGCCATGCACGGGTAAAAGCATTCATCTGTTTTCCTTGATTTTTCAGAACCGGATTAAAATGTAGCAGAATGTAGTTTAACAAACGGCAGCGGCTTTGGCGAATCTCCGGAACACCGCCCGCCGCGTCCAATAGCACCTTATTTCCATATGGCGAAAATATAGTGAATTAACAAAAATCAGGACAAGGCGGCGAGCCGCAAGACAGTACAAATAGTACGGAACCGATTCACTTGGTGCTTAGCACCTTTAGAGAATCGTTCTCTTCTGAGCTAAGGCGAGCCAACGCCGTACCGGTTTTTGTTAATTCACTATACCCTCCGGCCGGCATTTGACCCGCAACAATATCCTGCAAGATTTATTGTGTACGCATAAATGCCGGACAGCCGCCTAAATAAGGTATAATCGCATCCGATTCTGTCCCGTTTGCCGCCCGCAGGCGGGATGTCGGCGGTTTTCATCTTACCGGGAACACGCCGGTACTGTTTTTTCACGATGTTTCTTACATTTTATTCCAATTACTTTACGGGGCTAGAATATGGCTAAAAACGGAGGATTTTCTTTGTTCGCAAAGAAAGAAAAACGCTTTATCTTTGAAGGCAGGCATTCCGCCTCCGACAAACTGGTCAACGGCGAAGTATCCGCGTTTACCGAAGAAGAGGCGCGCAAAAAACTGGCAAAACGCGGCATCCGCCCGTTGCAGATTACCCGTGTGAAAACAAGCTCCAAGCGCAAAATCACACAAGAAGACATCACCGTTTTCACCCGCCAGCTTTCCACGATGATTAAAGCGGGCCTGCCGCTGATGCAGGCATTTGAAATCGTGGCGCGCGGACACGGCAACCCGTCTATGACGGAAATGCTGATGGAAATCCGAGGCGAAGTGGAACAGGGCAGCTCGTTGAGCCGCGCATTCTCAAACCACCCGAAATATTTCGACCGCTTCTACTGCAACCTGGTTGCGGCGGGCGAAACGGGCGGCGTATTGGAAAGCCTGCTGGACAAATTGGCAATTTACAAAGAAAAAACCCAGGCCATCCGCAAAAAGGTAAAAACCGCGCTGACCTATCCGGTATCCGTCATCGCCGTCGCCATCGGTTTGGTATTCGTGATGATGATTTTCGTACTGCCCGCCTTTAAAGAAGTTTACGCCAATATGGGCGCGGAGCTTCCCCCACTGACCCAAACAGTGATGGATATGTCCGACTTTTTCGTCTCATACGGCTGGATGGTGCTGATTGCACTGGGCTTTGCCATATACGGCTTCCTTAAATTGAAGGCGCGTTCGATTAAAATCCAACGGCGTATGGATGCCATACTGCTGCGTATGCCGATTTTCGGAGACATTGTCCGCAAAGGGACGATTGCCCGCTGGGGCAGGACGACGGCGACGCTGATTGCGGCAGGCGTGCCTTTGGTCGATGTATTGGACTCCACTGCCGGCGCGGCGGGCAATTTAATCTATGAAGAAGCCACCCGGGAAATCCGTACGCGCGTCATCCAAGGTTTGTCTATGACTTCGGGGATGCGTGCGACGGAACTGTTCCCCAATATGATGTTGCAGATGTCTTCCATCGGCGAGGAATCGGGTTCTTTGGACGATATGCTCAACAAAGCCGCCGAATTTTACGAAGACGAGGTGGACAATGCGGTCGGCAGGCTGTCCGCTATGATGGAGCCGATCATTATCGTGATTTTAGGCTTGGTCATCGGCACGCTTCTGGTCGCCATGTATCTGCCGCTGTTTAATTTGGGCAACGTGGTCGCCTGATTTGCCGCACAGATCCGGCGCGGATTCGCTCTGCGCCGGTTTGTTTTTGTTTTGAATACATTGAGAACAAAATATGTCTGATTTGTCTGTATTGTCGCCGTTTGCCGTGCCTTTGGCAGCGGTGTTCGGGCTGCTGGTCGGCAGTTTCTTAAATGTCGTCATTTACCGCGTGCCGGTCATGATGGAACGCGGCTGGACGGTATTTGCCAAAGAATATTTAAACCTGCCGCTGACCGAAGAGGAAAGCCGTACCTTCAACCTGATGAAACCGGATTCCTGCTGTCCCAAATGCCGCGTGCCGATACGCGCGCGGCAGAACATCCCGATTGTCAGCTACCTGCTCCTGCGCGGCAAATGCGCCTCCTGCCAAACCAAAATCAGCATACGCTATCCCTTAATCGAACTGCTGACCGGCGTATTGTTCGGGCTGGTTGCCTGGCAATACGGCTGGTCTTGGATTACATTGGGCGGTTTGATACTGACCGCGTTTCTGATTTCCCTGACCTTTATCGATGCGGACACCCAATATCTGCCCGACTCGATGACATTATCCTTGATTTGGCTGGGGCTGATATTTAATTTGGACGGCGGCTTCGTGCCTTTGCAGTCTGCCGTTTTAGGTGCGGTTGCCGGCTATGGTTCATTATGGCTCTTATGTGCAGTGTATAAACTGCTCACAAGAAAAACCGGTATGGGCAACGGAGATTTCAAACTGATTGCCGCATTGGGCGCGTGGCTCGGCATATCCGCATTGCCCGTGCTGATTTTTGTTTCCTCGCTGATCGGTTTGGTCGCGGCAATCGTTATGCGCGTCGCCAAGGGGCAGCATTTTGCCTTCGGCCCCGCACTGACAGTTTCGGGCTGGATAATTTTTACGGCAAACGATTCCGTATGGCGGGCGGTCAACTGGTGGCTGACCCATCCGGTGCTGTAAGATGACGGTATGGGTCGGACTGACCGGCGGAATCGGCAGCGGCAAATCGGCAGCCGCGCAATGTTTTGCCGATTTGGGCGTACCGCGTATCGATGCGGATGCGGCGGCGCACTCGCTGACGGCTTCAGACGGCATCGCCCTGCCGGAAATCAGGCGGCTGTTCGGCGACACCGTTTTCGACACACAGGGTTTGTTGCGACGCGACATATTGCGTAAAGAAGTCTTTGCCTCCCCATCGCGAAAAGCCTTGCTCGAATCCGTGATGTTGCCGCTGATTTTCTCAGAAATCAAAAAACAGCAAGAAACATTTAACGACGCACCCTACGGCATTATCGAAATCCCACTGCTGACAGAAAAACGTCAATTCATGAAATTGATACAGCGCGTGCTGACCATAAGTGCCCCTGTGGAAAAACGTATCGGCAGGGTGATGGCCCGCAGCGGGCTGACGCGCGGCGAGGTGGCTGCCGTCATCAGCCATCAGGCATCCGAATCCGAACGCCTGCTGCTTGCAGACGATGTGCTGCTCAATGACGGCAGCCTCAAAAGCCTGCGTGATAAAACAATGCGCCTGCACGCGTTTTATTCAGGGATTTTCGCCTCAAAACCAACACAAGGAAAACACAATGGCTGAATCGCGGCAAACACGCCTTCAAGTCAAATGTCCGACCTGTCAAACAGCAGTAGTATGGAAACCGGAAAACGCATTCCGCCCCTTCTGTTCGCAACGCTGCAAACTGATCGACTTGGGCGGATGGGCAGACGGGAAATATACGGTTTCCAGCCAAACGGAAAGTTTGCCGGAAATATCCGAACCCGACATGGCATACCGCTGACCGCCCCGCCTTCCCGGCAAACACCCTGAAAGTCAAATGCCGTCTGAAACAAACACGCTTCAGACGGCATTTTCATTCTCAAACCTAATCGTTGGTATTTGCCGTTACCTCTTCCAATGAAGTAATGCCCTGCATAACTTTCAAAATACCGGCCCGGCGCAAATCCACCATACCCTCCTTATAGGCAACGTCCAAAATATCCACTTCCGTACCGTTGTTCATAATCACACGCTGCATTTCTTCGCTGATGGGCATAACCTCATACACGCCCGCACGCCCCTTATAACCCTGCCCCCGGCAACGGTCGCAACCGACGGCGCGGTAAAGTTTCCAATCTTTTGCAAGGTCCTCATCGGTGAAGCCGACTTCCTTCAAAGCAGAGGCAGACGGGCGTTCCACTTCCTGTTTGCAGCTCGAACACAGCCTGCGTAAAAGACGCTGCGCCATAATCAGGCTGACCGAACTGGCAATATTAAACGGCGCGACACCCATATTCAGCATACGCGACAACGTCGCCGGCGCATTATTGGTGTGCAGGGTGGAAAACACCATATGCCCTGTTTGTGCCGCCTTAATCGCAATATCGGCAGTTTCCAAATCACGAATCTCACCGACCATAATGATGTCCGGGTCCTGACGCAGGAAAGACTTCAAAGCAGCGGCAAAAGTCAGACCCTGCTTATCATTGACGTTAACCTGATTGATGCCCGGCAGGTTAATCTCGGCAGGGTCTTCCGCCGTTGCAATATTTACCGACTCCGTATTCAAAATATTCAAACAGGTATAGAGCGACACCGTCTTACCCGAACCCGTCGGACCGGTTACCAGCACCATCCCGTAGGGACGGTGAATCGCTTCCAACAACAATTTTTTCTGAAACGGCTCAAAACCGAGCTGGTCGATGTTCAAAGACGCGGCATCGGAATTCAAAATCCGCATCACGACCTTTTCGCCAAACAGCGTCGGCAATGTGCTGACACGGAAATCGACAGGCTTGCCGCCCTTTTGAAAGGTCAGCTGCATCCTGCCGTCCTGCGGTATCCGTTTTTCGGAAATGTCCAAACGCGACATTACCTTAATCCGGGAAGCAAGCTGCCCCCTTACCGCAATGGGCGGCTGAACCACCTCGCGGAGCTGCCCGTCCACACGGAAACGGATACGGGCATTGTGTTCGTAAAACTCGAAATGGATGTCCGATGCCCCGCTGCGCAAGGCATCCGACAAAGTCTTATGGATAAACCTCGGAACAGGGCCGTCTTCTGCCTCCTCGTTGTCGATATACAGGGTGTGGCTTTCCTCTTCCTCCTGCCCCTCCCCAAGCTCCTGAAGCAGCGATGTCGAACGCGAACCCACCCAATCGAGCAAACCCGCCAACTGGTCATCCTCGACAATGACCAACTCAACCTCAATCCCTGCGGCAGAAACGGTTTTCTGAATTTGCGGCATCTGTGTCGGATCGGAAACCGCAAAAAATACTTTGTCGCCCCGACGGAAAACCGGCACACAGTGGAACTCCACCATCTGCTCCTCCGTCAACACCCCCATCAGCACCCTGTGGCGCGGATAATGACGCAAATCAAGAATCGAATAACTGAACACCCTCGCAATCAATGCCGCAAGCGACTTGGGCGAAATGACACCGTCTGAAAACAGCATCGGCAACACTTCCTTACCCGCCTGCGACTCATTGTAGTAATGCTCGGCCTGCTCAACAGTAACCACCTGGTTTTGAACCAGAATCCTCAGCAAACCTACGCTCATACGACCTTATCCCCAAATTTATTCATTGTTATACCTGTACAGCTTTTATAGTGGATTAAATTTAAACCAGTACGGCGTTGCCTCGCCTTAGCTCAAAGAGAACGATTCTCTAAGGTGCTGAAGCACCAAGTGAGTCGGTTCCGTACCATCTGTACTGTCTGCGGCTTCGTCGCCTTGTCCTGATTTAAATTTAATCCACTATATCATAAAACAACAGATTTCCAAGCCGGAACATCTTTTACGGAGCCTGAAAATCATTTCATGATTCTACCGTCCTAAAGGTCGGTTTTTCAAGCAGGAAGAAAAAGTTTTCAGATGGCAAAAAAGCCCTCCAACACTGAAAGGCCTTATATCGGAAACTTCCCGCAACACGGGAAACAGACAAATGAAATCGTCAAACCTCGCCAACAGGAATCGAACCTGTATTTTACGCTTAGGAGGCATACGTTCTATCCGTTGAACTATGGCGAGCCGAAATGAAAAGGAGATTTTAACCCTTTCCGACGACAAAAGACAAGATGCCGGCCGCAATCAGCGGCCCGACAGGGATACCGCCCATAAATGCCACCCCGATAACCGTCCCGATTAACAGCCCTGTAATTAAAACAGGCTGCTGTCCCATCAAAGGCACGCCGCGTCCCGCCAGCCAAGCCACGAAAATACCGATAAAAACGGCGGATATCATTTTAAAATTCAAAAATTCGGCAACGGGAGGAACCTGCGCCTTTCCTGAAACCAACGGACTCAAAACCCCTATGGTCAAAAGAATGATACCGAGATTCAACCCGTGCTTCTCGACCAACGGGACAAACTGTATCAATGCCGTCTGCTGCATCAGCAGCAATATGGTTGCCGAGATGGTAATCGAATTGTTGTTGCTGACCACCCCCAACAGAATCAGCGTAACCAGAAACAGGGGAGCAAAACTGAAATTCATCGCCTCAAGACACCCTGACCAAAGATTCCTTCGCCAGCTGAATCATGGCATCCTTCACTTCGCTGTCGGGCAGGGCATCCAACGCGGCAACGGCACAATCGACTGCTTTGCGCGCCTCGCCTATCGAATATGCCAACGCATCCGAACGGACGACATAATCGTGGATTTTCTCAAAATAGCTGCAATCTGCATTTTCCAAAGCAGTACGCACATCGTTCGCAATCTGTTCGGAACCCTGACGCATCAGATAAATCAAAGGCAAAGTCGGTTTTCCTTCCGCCAAATCGTCGCCGACGTTTTTGCCGGTTTCTTCGGTTTCGCCAGAATAGTCCAGCACATCGTCAATAATTTGGAATGCCGTGCCGACGTACATACCGTAGTCTTTCAACGCCTGTTCGTGTTCGGGGGAAGCCTTGCCCAAAATTGCGCCGACTTGAGCGGCAGCTTCAAACAATTTTGCCGTTTTATATTGGATAACTTGGATATATTGTTCTTCGGTAATGTCCGTATTGCCGATGTTCATCAGCTGCATGACTTCGCCCTCGGCAATAATGTTGGTTGCATCCGCCATCACTTCCAAAACGCGCATACTGCCCGAGGCAACCATCAGTTGAAAGGCGCGCGTGTATAAAAAGTCGCCAACCAACACAGCCGCCGCATTGCCGAACAGATTGTTTGCCGTTGCCCGCCCACGGCGCAAATCGCTTTCATCGACGACATCGTCGTGCAGGAGGGTGGAAGTGTGGATAAACTCGACCATCGCCGCCAGCGAATACAGTTTCTCGTCATCATAACCGACCGCCTTACCCGCCAAAATCGTCATAATCGGACGCAGGCGTTTGCCGCCCGCGCTGATGATATATGTACCGATTTGCGAAATCAGTGCGACATCGGATTGCACCGCACGGTTGATGACTTCATTGACTTTGGCAAGGTCTTCAGGCAGATGTCGCTGGAAATAGGGCAGATTCTCGAGCATGGCAGACTCTCAGGTTTACGTTTCCGTCAAACGGCAGATACCGCTTGAAAGCTGATTCAAATAGCGGGCAATTATATCAGCAAAGCCATCAGGGTACATCTTTTCAGACGGCATATGGTTATCCGAACCGCGCAAACTTTGACAAAACAGGCAAATAACAATACAATGCCGAGTTCCGCACAATGGTGTGCGGATATTAACCATAACCCTTATGGAGTTGAGTATGTACGCGGTCGTAAAAACCGGCGGCAAACAGTATAAAGTTTCCGTCGGCGAAAAATTGAAAGTAGAACAGATACCAGCCGAACTCGACAGCCAAATCGAACTGACCGAAGTTTTGATGATTGCTGACGGCGAATCTGTAAAAGTTGGCGCACCCTTTATCGAAGGTGCAAAAGTAACGGCTAAAGTAGTGGCACACGGTCGTGGCGAAAAAGTCCGCATCTTCAAAATGCGCCGCCGCAAACACTACCAAAAACGCCAAGGCCACCGCCAAAATTTCACCCAAATCGAAATCGTGGCAATCGCCTAACCTTAAAACTTAGGAGCATTACAAATGGCAAGTAAAAAAGCAGGCGGCAGCACCCGCAACGGTCGCGATTCAGAAGCCAAACGCTTGGGCGTTAAAGCCTACGGCAACGAGCTGATTCCCGCAGGTTCCATCATCGTACGCCAACGCGGTACCAAATTCCACGCAGGCGACAACGTAGGTATGGGCAAAGACCACACTTTGTTCGCCAAAGTTGACGGTTATGTCGAATTCAAAACCAAAGGCGCGCTGAACCGTAAAACTGTCAGCATCCGTCCTTACACCGGTTCTGAAGAATAATCCAACCGATACCTGAAGCCGCATCTTTTCACGATGCGGCTTTTTATAGTGGATTAACAAAAATCAGGACAAGGCGACCGAAGCCGCAGACAGTACGAATAGTACGGAACCGATTCACTCGGTGCTTAGCACCTTTAGAGAATCGTTCTCTTCGAGCTAGGGCGAGGCAACGCCGTACTGGTTTAAATTTAATCCACTATACATACCCCACACCCGATTTGATACACATTAAGCTGAAAGTAAAAATCCGCATACACCCTCCCCTGCATATTTCTTCAACAGTGGGTTTTGATATAATCGCCTATCTGTTACAGATAGTTCAAACGGCATTCAAACCCTTACAAATACCGTCTGAAATCATCGGCATCCGTCTATGCAAAGGATATTTTATGAGTTTACACAGCGACATCCTCGTCGTCGGCGCAGGTCCGGCGGGTTTAAGTTTTGCAGCCGAACTTGCCGGCAGCGGTTTGAAAGTTACCCTGATCGAACGCAGCCCACTGACTGTTCTGCAAAATCCTCCATATGACGGACGCGAAATCGCCCTGACCCATTTTTCCCGCGAAATCATGCAGCGTCTGGGTATGTGGGACAAAATTCCCGAAAATGAAATTTACCCTTTGCGCGATGCCAAAGTGCTGAACGGACGTTCCGACTACCAGCTCCACTTTCCCCAACCGACCGAGGCGCGCGGCGAACCTGCCGACTGTTTGGGCTATCTTATTTCCAACCACAATATCCGACGCGCTGCCTACGAAGTCGTATCCCAACTCGACAACATTACCATTCTGACCGATACGGTTGTCAAAGAAGTCAAAACATCTGACAACGAAGCACAAGTCATTTTGGAAAACGGCAAAATCCTGACTGCACGCCTGCTTTTGGCGGCAGACAGCCGCTTCTCGCAAACCCGTCGACAACTCGGTATCTCCTCCGATATGCACGATTACAGCCGAACCATGTTCGTCTGCCGTATGAAACATACCCTTTCCAACCAACATACCGCTTACGAATGCTTCCATTACGGACGCACCATCGCACTGCTGCCGCTGGAAGAGCACCTGACCAATACCGTCATTACCGTCGATACCGATAAAATCAACAGCGTTCAAAACCTTTCGCCCGAAGAATTGGCGGCAAGCGTAAAAGAACAGCTCAAGGCCAGGCTCGGCGATATGGAACTGGTCAGCAGCATCCACCATTACCCCCTTGTCGGTATGATTGCCAAACGTTTCTACGGCAAACGCAGCGCGCTGATCGGCGATGCGGCTGTCGGTATGCACCCCGTTACCGCACACGGTTTCAACTTGGGTCTGTCCAGCGCAGATATTTTGGCAAAACTGATACTCGAAGCCGAGCAGCGCGGTCAGGACATCGGCGCGGCTTCCTTGTTGGAAAAATACAGCAGCAAACATATGCTGCACGCCCATCCGCTTTATCACGGGACCAATATGATGCTGAAGCTGTTTACCAACGAAACCGCACCGGCAAAACTGCTGCGCGGCTTGGTATTGCGTGCCGGCAACAATTTCCCGCCGCTGAAAAAGCTGATTACCAAACAACTGACCGGTTGAAAACTGCCGAAATGCCGTCTGAAACGTTTCAGACGGCATTTTTGTATTATAGTGGATTAACAAAAATCAGGACAAGGCGACCGAAGTGCAGACAGTACAAATAGTACGGAACCGATTCACTTGGTGCTTAGCACCTTTAGAGAATCGTTCTCTATCCTTGGCAGACGGTTTGCAGCAGATTCGCATACGGCAGATGTTTCAAGCGGAAAAGAAACACGATAAAAATAAAAAAGCCTCCGAACAGTCGGAGGCTTTGCTTTCAAACTGAAATTATTTCAGTTTGGTTTCTTTGTACACTACGTGTTTGCGGGCAACCGGATCGAATTTTTTAATTTCCAGTTTGCCGGGCATAGTGCGTTTGTTTTTGGTAGTGGTGTAGAAGTGACCAGTACCTGCACTGGATTCCAGTTTGATTTTATCGCGCATTGCAGTAATCCTTAATTAAATAGTGTTTAAATTAAGCTTCGCCGCGAGCACGCAAATCAGCCAATACGACATCAATGCCTACTTTGTCGATGGTACGCAGTGCAGCGTTGGAAACGCGCAGGCGAACCCAGCGGTTTTCACTTTCTACCCAAAAACGACGTGATTGCAAGTTGGGCAAAAAACGGCGTTTGGTTTTGTTGTTGGCGTGCGATACGTTGTTGCCGGACATCGGGCGTTTGCCGGTCACTTTGCAAACTCGTGCCATAATCAGTCTCCAAACTTCTAAAATAGTAAAACGCGATTTATACCACGAAAAACAGTGTTAGTTCAAGTGTTTTAAAGAAAAACGGCTGTTTTGCGCGGATAATCCTTCCGATTGTCGCATCTGCGGAACGTTTGCAGGTGCGAAACAGATGGGGCGCGATTATAGCGGATTTCGGGAACTGCTGCATTCAAAATGCCGTCCGAACATATTTCCAGTATTTTCAGACGGCATTTCAAGTTTTCAAATCCCTCAATGTCCACCGCCGCCGCCGTTGTGGAACGGCGGTTTTGCCAGCCATATGACAGGAATCATGATGATGAACAGCAGGCTGCCCGCCATAAAGATTTCGTTCGAGCCGATAATAAAACCCTGCTGGGTAATGGTATTGTTGATAATACCTGCGGTTTGAATGTCGGAAACGCCGTGCTGGGACAAATGCGCCGCCGTTTCGTGCAATGTCGCGGAATATGGCGTGATGTGTTCGGCAAAGCGTGTATGGTGCAACGCTTCGCGCCGTTCCCACAGGGTGCTGACGACGGATACGCCGACACCGCCCATCAGCACGCGCAAGAAATTCGACAGGCTGCCTGCGGCGGCAATCTGTCCGCCCTTCATGTGCGACAGTGTGATGGTGGTCAGCGGCAGGAAGAACATGGCAACGCCTGCCCCCTGCCAAAACTGCGGCCAGATGACGTTGCCGATATCCATGTCGGCATAAAAATCGGTGCGCCAATAGAAAGTAAAGGCAAAGGTCAGGAAGCTGGCGGTTACGAGCAGGCGCATATCGATTTTATTGCCGAACCTGCCGATTAACGGAGACAGGAAGACGGGCAGGATGCCGACGGGTGCGGCGGCAAGCCCCGCCCACGTGGAGGTATAGCCCAGGTTGGTCTGCAACACTAACGGCAGCAAGGTCAGCGTCCCCATATACACCATAAAACCCAATGATGTGGCAA
The DNA here is from genome assembly GCF_001814225.1 of Neisseria sp. HMSC070F02. Taxonomy (NCBI): domain Bacteria; kingdom Pseudomonadati; phylum Pseudomonadota; class Betaproteobacteria; order Neisseriales; family Neisseriaceae; genus Neisseria; species Neisseria sp. HMSC070F02. The sequence continues at coordinate 45,102 of NZ_KV815481.1, forward strand.
TTACGCCGACGGTAAAATTCCGATCTTTAAACAGCGATAAATCGACAATCGGATATTTTTCTCCCAATTCCCAAACAATAAAATACGACAAACACACCAGTGCGACTACGCCCAAGGTAATGATTTCTCCAGAGGCGAACCAGTCGAGTTCCTTACCCCTGTCCAGCATCATCTGTAACGCGCCGATACCGACTACCATCAATGTAAGCCCGACATAGTCGGTCGGCATTTTAACGGTTTCCGTTTCCCGATATTTCAAATGTTTCCATGTAATCCATGCCGATATGATACCGATAGGGATATTAATGAAGAAAATCCAACCCCAATGCCAGTTTCCGGAAATCCAGCCGCCGAGTATCGGCCCGAGAACAGGGGCGACAACGACGGTCATTGCCCACAATGCCAGTGCCAGCGTCCGTTTTGCGGGCGGATAGGATGCCATTAACAGGCTTTGCGACAGGGGAATCAGCGGCCCGGCGATAAAACCCTGCAAGATGCGGAAAAACACCAAAGCCTGAAGGTTGGGCGCGATGCCGCACAGCCATGATGTGATGACGAAACCGACAGCGGCGGCGGTAAACAATTTGACCTCGCCGATACGTTTTGCCAAAAAGCCCGTTAACGGCACGGAAACGGCGTTTGCCACAGCAAAAGAAGTAATGACCCACGTCCCCTGCGTGGTTGCCGCACCGAGGTTGCCGGCGATGACGGGAACGGCGACATTGGCGATAGTCGTATCTAAAACTTCCATAAATACGGCAAGCCCCAAAGACAGCGTAACCCACGCCAATGCCGCACCCTTAAGCGGTGGATAATCCATTGTGTCCTCCGTTTCAGACGGCATCAGGGCGCGGATTGCCCGAGGATTTCATCGACCGTCCGATCGACTTCCGACCAGTCGGTACTTTCCATTTCCGGCAATGCCGCACCCGGCGTTTTTGAAACAGGCGCGCCTGCGGCGGAAGTATCCACTTTAACCGTCATCGACAAACCGATACGCAACGGATGCCTGTCCACATCTTCGCGGTTCAGCACGATACGGACGGGGACGCGCTGCACCACTTTAATCCAGTTGCCCGTTGCGTTTTGCGCCGGAATCAGCGAAAACGCGCTGCCCGTACCTGCCGAAAACCCTGCCACCCTGCCGCGATAAACAATTTGTTTGCCGTACAAATCGGACACCAGTTCGGCAGGCTGTCCGATTTTCATATGCCGCAACTGCGTCTCTTTAAAATTGGCATCCACCCACACATCCGACAGCGGCACCACCGCCATCAGCGGCGCGCCTGCCGCCACCTGCTGCCCGACCTGCACCGAACGCTTCGCCACCTGACCGTCCGCCGGCGCGCGGATTTGCGTCCGCTGAAGGTTCAACCACGCATCTTTCAACCTGCCGATTGCCGTCTGAACCGCCGGCTGTTCGCGCAAAGAAACATCTCCGCCCAAAGCCGCGCGTGCCGAAGACTCTTCCGCCAAAGCCGCTTTGACCGCCGCCTGCGCCTGAGACACTGCCGCACGGGCGTGTGCCAGCTCTTCGGCGGACACCGCGCCCGATTCCGCCAAAGCAGACCGGCGGCGCAAATCATCCTGTGCGCGTGCCAAATCCGCCCGGCGCAAGGCAACCTGCGCCCCCGCCTGCGAAGTGGCGGCATTTTGCCGGCGGTTTTGCCGCACCGCCTGAACCAGCTCGTTTTTTGCCCGCTCGTAAGCCAGCACATCATTATCGTCGTCCAATACCGCCAGCACGTCGCCTTTTTTCACGGCATCCGTATCGTCGTGCAAAACCTTCCGCACCGTACCGCCCTTTTGCGGCGTAACCTGAACCACGCGTCCGGCAACATAAGCGTCTTCCGTTTCCTCTTCGTGCTGCCACCATAAAAAAAACGCCGACCCGGCGGCTACGGCGGCAAGCGCGAACAGCAGCGTCAATGCCGTCAGGCGGCGTTTGCGTTTGGCTTGCGTGTTTTGAAGTTTTGTTTCGTCCGTGTGCGTATCCATAAGATTGGGTTCCGAATTTCCTGATTTCATATAAACAATGTTCTTTCAATAGGAAGCAGATTCTATATCCGCGCAATAACGCAATCAAGTCAGTATTTTAGATGCAATATTCAAAAAACAACGCTTCAGGCGGCAAAACTGAAAATATATTTCGTTTATATAATGGATTAACAAAAATCAGGACAAGGCGGCGAAGCCGCAGACAGTACAAATAGTACGGAACCGATTCACTTGGTGCTTCAGCCCTTTAGAGAATCGTTCTCTTCGAGCTAGGGCGAGGCAACGCCGTACTGGTTTTTGTTAATCCACTATATATGACACGGAAAACGCCGCCGTCCAAACCATGCCGTCTGAAGAAAACTACACAGATACCGCCGCTTATATTACAATCGCCGCCCCGTGGTTCGAAAACCTCCCACACTAAAAAACTAAGGAAACCCTATGTCCCGCAATACCGAAGAGCTGCAAGGCATCTCGCTTTTGGGTAATCAGAAAACCCGATATCCGACCGGCTACGCGCCTGAAATTCTCGAAGCATTCGACAACAAACATCCCGACAACGACTATTTCGTCAAATTCGTCTGCCCAGAGTTCACCAGCCTCTGCCCCATGACCGGGCAGCCCGACTTCGCCACCATCTACATCCGCTACATTCCGCACATCAAAATGGTGGAAAGCAAATCCCTGAAACTCTACCTCTTCAGCTTCCGCAACCACGGCGATTTTCATGAAGACTGCGTCAACATCATCATGAAAGACCTCATTGCCCTGATGGATCCGAAATACATCGAAGTATTCGGCGAGTTCACACCGCGCGGCGGCATCGCCATTCATCCGTTTGCCAATTACGGCAAAGCAGGCACCGAGTTTGAAGCATTGGCGCGTAAACGCCTGTTTGAGCACGACGCACAATAAACCATCCTTCCCGTATTTCAGACGGCATTCCTTCGATACGGTATGCCGTCTGAACGCTTTTCCGAAAGATTTTTATGTACGCATTTACCGACGCACAGCAACAGAAGGCACTCTTCTGGCTGGTGCTTTTTCATATCCTCATCATCGCCGCCAGCAACTATCTGGTGCAGTTCCCCTTCCAAATTTTCGGCATCCACACCACTTGGGGCGCATTTTCCTTCCCCTTCATCTTCCTTGCCACCGACTTGACCGTCCGCATTTTCGGTTCGCACTTGGCACGGCGGATTATCTTTTGGGTCATGTTCCCCGCCCTTTTGCTTTCCTACGTCTTTTCCGTTTTGTTCCACAACGGCAGTTGGACGGGCTTGGGCGCACTGTCCGAATTCAACACCTTTGTCGGACGCATCGCGCTGGCAAGTTTTGCCGCCTACGCGCTCGGACAAATCCTCGATATTTTTGTATTCAACAAATTACGCCGTCTGAAAGCGTGGTGGATTGCCCCGACCGCATCAACCGTCATCGGCAACGCCTTGGATACGCTGGTATTTTTCGCCGTTGCCTTCTACGCAAGCAGCGATGAATTTATGGCGGCAAACTGGCAGGGCATCGCCTTGGTCGATTACCTGTTCAAACTCACCGTCTGCGGTCTGTTTTTCCTGCCCGCCTACGGCGTGATTCTGAATCTGCTGACGAAAAAACTGACGACCCTGCAAACCAAACAGGCGCAAGACCGCCCCGCGCCCTCGCTGCAAAATCCGTAACACAGCCCTGCCGGGAATCGGGACGGTTGGGTTTTCTTTTATTTGCAAACACTGCCGGAACGGATAAATCCGGATTCCCGCCACTTCGTCATTCCCGCGAAAGCGGGAATCCGGTGCGTTGGGTTTCAGTCATTTCCGATAAACTCCTGCCGCGTTGTATTTCTAGATTCCCGCTTTCGCGGGAATGACGGCGGATGGGTTTCCGTGCCGTGGTGTCCGGATTCCCGCCCGTACGGGAATGACGGCAGTGCTTCCTTGGCTTAATTTTATTTTAATCAACTGCAAATGCCGTCTGAAAACCGGTTTGCAGATTTTCAGACGGCATTGTTTTCGTCGCCGGTTCAAACTTCAATCCGATTGCGACACGGTAACCGGTATGCCGCGCAAGCGCGCAAGCAGCGCGTCCGCCTTCTGTTTCTGCGCGGCAAACGCCGCCTTGTCCGCCTGCGTCAATTCGGGTGTCGGCAATGCGACTGAAACAGGATTGACGGGCTGCCCGTTGATGCGTGCCTCGTAATGCAGGTGCGGCCCGGTCGAACGCCCTGTCGAACCGACAAAACCGATGACCTCGCCGCCGCGCACATTGCCTTGTGCCTGCGAAAACGCGCTCAAGTGCGCGTACAGCGTTTCCACGCCGTTGGCGTGGCGTATCATCACCGCGTTGCCGTATCCGCCCTTCCGGCCTTTAAAGGTAATCACGCCGTCGGCGGAAGCCCTGACCGGCGTTCCCTGCGGTGCGGCATAATCGATGCCCGTGTGCAGCCGCCAAGTGTGCAGGATGGGGTGCATGCGGTAGCCGAACGGCGAAGAAATGCGCGTATAGACCAGCGGCTCGATGTTGAAGCCGCCTTTTTCCTGCAACACCCTGCCGTCTTCATCGTAATAATTGCCGCCCCCTCCGCCTTCCTTGTCCGAACGGTAATAGAACGCCTGATGCCTTGTGCCGCCCTTAACGACTTCAGCCGCCAAAATATCGCCCGCCGCCACCTGCTGCCCGTGGAAATACAGGCTGTCGTAAATCAGGCGCACGGCATCGCCTTCCTTCAAACCGTCAAGGCTGAAGCGGCCGGCGAAAATCCCGCTTAAGGATTCGCGGATTTCGACGGGCACTTCCGCCCGCGCCAGCGAACCGCGCGCCGACGTTTTGACCACGACCGAACGCAGCGTCGGCAAAACCTTCATATCCGCCTCAGAAGCCGACCGCCGCCATATGCCGCCTTTCTTTTCCAAAGCGACCAGATTGCGCTCGCCGTCTTCGTCGGTAAAAAACTGCACTTCGCGCGCGCCGCCGTCGCCGCCGACCAAAACATGAACCGACTGGTCGGCACGCAAATGCCGCAAATCGGCTTCGCCGCCATATTTTTCCGTGATTCGGGCAATCTCGTCCCGCGCCATACCCGAACGCGCCAGCACGTCCGCCAGCGAGTCGCCCGGCTGCACCGCCTCCTGCACCCAATATGCCGTCTGAACGCCGCTGCCGCCCCAAGACAGCGGCGGCAGATTTTGTTCCACGCGCTGCGGTCTGACGCGCTCCGTCCTCTCTGTCGAAGCAATGTATGCCGCCGACACCAAAATAATCGAAACGGCAAGCGCACGGAGCGCGTATTTCCGATGTTTTGCCGAAAGTGGGAAGACAGCCATATTGTTCCTTTTTGACGGCGTTTGCGCCGAATCCTCTATAATGTTGCGCCTGACCTGCATTTCTGAAACGTCAAACGATGAAACTCACCCTCGCCCTCCCCTCGCTCAATTTGGATGAAGACGAAATCCGAATACCTCTATGCCTGCACGCCTTCAACAAAATCCTGCAATACGGCTCGCCGTATCGCCAAAGCTGCACGGCTTCGGCATTTTACGCGCGTTATTTGTGGTGCGGCAGACTGGCGGAACGCGCGGCGCAAAGCCTGAATATGCCGTCTGAAGCCGTCGCGCTCGCCACGCCCGTCTGGCAAAAAATGGGGCTGCATCAGGCAAATGTACTGACGGCGGAATATCTGAACGTCGGTACGGATGAAGCCGAACGCCTCTGCCGCGATTTGTCTGAATTTTACGCCGATACTCCCTGGCATTTCACGCCCGTCCTGCCCGAATTATGGCTGGTTTCCCTTCCCCGCGCGTACCGCTGGGGCGCGAAGCCCGTTTTGGACTTGGGCGGATTATTGGGCGCGGACGATCAGCCGGACGGGAAAGACTCGTTGGAATGGCTGCGCGTCCAAACCGAAATCCAAATGTGGCTGGCGGCACACCCCGTCAACCATAACCGCAAGAAACGCGGGCTGCCCGAGTTGAACGGCTTATGGCTTTGGGACAGTCTGCACGGAAGCAGTCAAGGCGGCACGCTTTTCGCCGATACGGTTTGGAGCCGTTTCCACCCCGACCGCCGCGCATTGCCCGACAACTTCCGCGCCTATGAAGAAACGGCGGCACACCTGCCCGACACGCACCATATCCTGTTTATGGACGATTTGCGCCTGACCGCCCTGACAGGGGACAGGGAGCGGTATGCATCGGTTTTACAGCAGTGGGAAGAACACTGGTTCGCACCGATCTACGAAGCCGTCCGTACCGGCAAAATCAAACGGCTGGACATCACCACGGACGGACAACACGGCGGTACGCTGACCTTCAAACCCGCCGACAGGTGGAAATTTTGGCGCGGCGCGAAAACCTTTGACGGAATCTAGTGAACCCGCCCGCCGCAACCGCGACAATGCCGTCTGAAGCCCGAATCGGGTTTCAGACGGCATTTTACCTCGCATCGCCGTTATGCCGGAAAAACCGGAATGCGTTTCCGCACACGCGGCGGCACGCAAAGCACCGCCCGAAAGCCGCCGATGCCCGCCGTGATACCGCCGCCGGCAGGGTTTCCTCCGAAAAGGAACAGCAATCAGAACGTTTTATTAAACTCGACAAACGCCCGATTTTTCTCGTATTCGTTGAACACATCGTTACTCCGCGTTTCGCGGTGCGACAACGTCAGGCGCGGCGTGATGCCTTTGAAATGCAATGCCCGGTGCCAAAGGCTCAAGGATGTGTTCAATTCTTTATCCCTGCGCCTTTCCCCTTTAAAACCGCTGAAAAAGCCGGGTTTTTCATAATGCCGTTTCGCCGCGCCGAGGCGCAACAGCGAAGACAGGCCGCTGCCGCCCCATTCCTGCCCCCAGGCAAAGCGCAGGCCGTAACGGTTGAAATTGTCGCCTCGGTCGGCGGGGTTGCGCTCGCGGTAAAAATCCAAACCGCCCATCCAATATTGGCGCGCATTCCGGTAAAACACCAGCGAATTGGAAATTTGCAAATGGGTATTGTCGGAACGCGCCCGGCGCGTATTCTTCAAACGCCCCCACTCCGCCGAAGACAACGTTTGCCATTTCGGGGTTTGCCAACGGTTGAAATAAAGGCGTGCGCCGTTGGTGTAAGAATAAGCGTCGTTGCCGTAGGTGCGGCGTTCGTGGAACACTGCCAGCCCGGCATCTTTGCGCCGGTCGGCAAAACCGATGCCGCCGGAAACGCCTGCCGTCATATCGTTGAATTTCTTATTCCCCGGATAAACCCTGCCGGACACGTCGCCGCCCGCCGTCGTGTACCAGCCGTTTTTCAGCGACCATTTTTTCTCCGCGCCGAGCCGGTAATTGACCGCCGTGCCGTCCACCTGTTTCGGGAAAGTCCATTTGCCGTACTGCTGCCGTTTCGGGGCTTGGTTGATATTGTGTTCGCGGGTGACGCTGAAGCCGCCATTTACCTTCCACGCATCGCGTTCGCGCAATGCCTTGCGGTACAGCTCGACCTGCTCCATCAGCTGCGGCGGCAGGTTTTCCGCCTTCAGGCGGTCGAACTGGTCTGCCGCCGCCTCGTTCTGCCTGTTGTCAAACAATGCCGCCGCCAAACGCATACGGACGGCGGGCGCGTCGGGTTGGGCGGCAATCAATTCCCGGTAATGGGAAATCGCTTCTTTCACCCTACCGTCTGTCTGCGCCAAAATCCCTTGTGCATAAAGTGCCAACATCTTATCCTGCTGCGCCTGTTGTAGGTAAATCGGCAAAATAACGCGGATACCGGCAATATTGTTTGAGACCACTGCGGAATACATCGCGCGGGACAGCAATTCGGGATTTTTCAGCAGGGTTTCGCCGTCAATCTGCAAAACTTTTCCTTTTTCCCGCACCTGCCCCGGTACCTTCTCCCTGTCGATTGGTTTGACCTCCGCTTCATGAAGCCTGAACTCGGGACGGCTTCTCAAATCCGGTTCGCGCGGTGTTTCTTCGGCATATGCCGCGCTTGCCAATAAAGGCAGCAGCAGCATCCATCTGTTTCGTGCAGGCATAAATGTCTTCCCACAAAAATAAAAAATAACCATTATCAACCGGCGGATTGTATCAGTTTTTTATGCCGCTGTTCCAAACCCTGCCGCCCGATGCCGCGACAATGCCGTCTGAAGCCAGAATCGGGTTTCAAACGGCGGCAAAAAACCGGCGGTTTTCCGCCGGTTTCATCATGATGCCCCGCCCTTCGGGGCGGCAGGGTTCGGATTGGTTTGCGGGGCGGCGCGCGGTGCCGTGCCGGTGTGCCGCCTGTACGTCAAAACATTTCCCGACGCATCAAAACAGCCATTTGAGCGACAATGCGGCTTCTTTGTCGCCGTCCGTCCTTTTGCCGTATCCAATGCGTGCGGACATATGGCCTTTCCAACCGGCTTCAATGCCGAACCGCCCTTCGAGTGCCGTCCTGCCTGCCAGCGTCTGTTTTTCGCCGTCCATTTCCACGCCGAAAGATTTTGACCTGTGCAAAACATTAAAAGCGGCAAAAGGCTGAAGATTGACACCGTTACGCAAAGCAAAACGGGTTTTTGCCCGAATGCCAGCGCGGCTTTGCCACTGACCGCTGCCGAGCAGTCCGACCGCCGTCCCCTCGCTGTCGGTAAAGCCGCCGTTTACGCCCAAGTAGGTAAACTGAGCCTGCGGTTGCAGGTAAAACCGCACATTATTGCCTTTTCCGACAACGCCTTCCGCCACAAGCGCGTTGTAGCCGCCTTCGACAGAAGCCGTCCAACCTTTGGTTTTGTAGCGTTCCGCACGGTTTTCATCATTGATGCGATGTTTGAAACGTTGGTATTGCAACCAGCCGTCCAAATACGCACCCGTTTGTTTATCGCGCAACTGATGCCACGCAGCATAAACACCCCCGCCATAACCATGCAAATAACTGCCTGCCGCACCGCCTTTGCCGTTGACTGATGCGTGCTGGCCGGCCCTGCCGCCCATCACGCCGATTGCCAGTCGGCTGCCTTCATTTTGCCGTACAAACACCTCGCCGCCGATTTGCACGCCTTTGCGCCGCCCGTCCGCAGCCGCGCCGCCCCGTATATTTTGATGCGACCGACCGCCGATGAAGCGCAGCCACAATTTTTGACGGGACGGATCGGCGGCATACACGTCGTCGCCCCTGTCGGCGGCACGCAGCCCAAACAAAGTATTTGCCGCATAAGCCTGTTGGGCATATAAAACCGCTTCCGCCTCGGGGATAGCCAAACGCTGCACGCCCAAGCAAAATCCGCCTTCGCATTGCTTGAGCAATAATTCGTACAGTCCCTGCCGGTAATTTTGTTTAAACGCAAACGAATTAGAGTCTGCCTTTTCCGCCGCAATCAGTTTGCGCCCGTCGAGCGTTTTCAGATTTTCCGGCCGGCGTTCCAAAACCACGCCGGATTTTCCGCTGACTTTTTCTTCAAAGGTCAGGGCGGGTTCGTCCGACTCCCGCACGTCGTAGCCGAACAGGAAATCCGCACCGCCCTTATACGCTTTATGGACGGTCAGTTTTTCATCTTTCGTGTTCAGGCGGATGCGGGCATTATCGGAAGTTTCCAGCGTATGGATGTCGGAATGGCGGCGCGGTTCCCAAAGGGAATCTTTCAGCGTCATCTTGGTCAGTTCCAACACCTGTCCGGCGACGTGGGATTTGTTTTCGATTTTGACGTGTAATTTTTTATTGAAGATGTTGTTGAGACTAGTCTGTGATGTATTACTATGAGGAGTGAGTACGGAATCTTCTACCAATTTATTAATTAAATCGGGGTTTTTCTGTTTGAGTATACTAAATTTTGGTCCAAGCTGTTCTATATACGCCTCCTCAGTCCGTTTTTTATTTTCTTCCCAAGCTTCGGGTCTTGTTTTGTATAAATCCTGTAATTGCTTCTTAACCGCATCCTTTAAATTATCCCCGTAAGTATCTGTAATATATTTCTTAACAACGGGCATATTATCGACGGCGAGTATGCCGCTATTGTAGTTTTTACCTTGGATATTGATTTCGTCATACCCATATTCGGATGAATTTTGATCGGTTTTACCGCTGGAAAAATAATGGGAAGTGCCGGGTTTCGGCTTGTCTGAAAATGAAAAATCGGCATCGTCGCCGATTTTGGTAGAACGAGTATTTGAACCAAGCTGAGCTCTGAACATACCGAAGCAATCAAAAGATATGCTGCACGGGCCGCGCCAAACGTGGGAATTTCTGTCTTCCGCCGCTTCTAAAATAAATTTGTTTTTAATCTCGGCTTCTTTGACGGGATCGTACGCATCCGAACCTCAAACATATGGCGTGCAAAACAGCGATAAAACAGATAATGTTAATAGATTAACCCGACCGCTTGCTTGCTTGCTTGCTTGCTTGCTTGCTTGCTTTCAGTGTCATGAGAAATTTTCCTTTGTCAAGTGTTAAAATTATAATGATTATATACTACATCACACTACATCACACTACATCGCAATGAAAAATCAGGAAAAACAAAAAACCTCTCCGCCGTCATTCCCGCGCAGGCGGAAATCTAGAATTTTAATGCGGCAAGAATTTATCGGAAAAAACTGAAGTTTAAAGACCTAGATTCCCGCCTGCACGGGAATGACGGTTTAGAAATCACCTGAAACGAGAAAAAGAACCGAAACCAGATAAGTCGGATTCCCGCACGGGAGGGAAGGACGGGATTTCAGGTTACTGTTTTTGATTTTCTGTTTTGTGGGAATAACGGGATTTTGGATGATGTGCATTTTCGGGAAAACTAAAAACCCTCCGCCGTCATTCCCGCGAAAGCGGGAATC
>NZ_KV815481.1:55966-60651 GCF_001814225.1 Neisseria sp. HMSC070F02
CCGCCGTCATTCCCGCGAAAGCGGGAATCTAGAATTTTAATGCGGCAAAAATTTATCGGAAAAAACCGAAGTTTAAAGACCTAGATTCCCGCCTGCGCGGGAATGACGGTTTAGAAATCACCCGAAACGAGAAAAAGAACCGAAACCGAACAAGCCGGATTACCGCCTGCGCGGGAATGACGGCTCAAAAGTTACGAAACGAAAAATAACCGAAACCAAACAAGTCGGATTCCCGCGCGGGCGGGAATGACGATAAGCGTAATTTCAATCTGCCATATTGTCTTTTCACTTGCCTGAAAACAGATTTCAGCCACCTATCCCTGCATCCGGCGGCTGATGTAGTCGGCAATCAAATCCCGCTTTTCCCAAAAAAACTTCTGCATTTTTTGTTCGGAATACAGTTTGCGGACCAGAGTGGGCAAACCGCTGTGGACGATGGCGGCGATTTCTTTGTTGCCTTTTTCTTCCTGCATTGCCGTCTGAAAATCCATACCCCTGCCTTTCAGATATTCTGCAAGGCGGTTGCGGATGTGGGAATTGAGTTCGATGGATTTGAGCATTTTGCCTCCGTTTTGCGGTAAGGATTTATTCGATTTGTTTATCCGCCTGATTTTATCACGTTTCCCAAGCGGTTTGCCTGTACAATACCGCTTTTCGGCAGGGTGTGGGCGATGATGTTTTCTTGGTTCAAGCTGTTTCACTTGTTTTTTGTCATTTCGTGGTTTGCAGGGCTGTTTTACCTGCCGAGGATTTTCGTCAATATGGCGATGATTGATGTGCCGCGCGGCAATCCCGAGTATGTGCGTCTGTCGGGCATGGCGGTGCGGCTGTACCGTTTTATGTCGCCGTTGGGCTTCGGCGCGGTCGTGTTCGGCGCGGCGATACCGTTTGCCGCCGGCTGGTGGGGCAGCGGCTGGGTACACGTCAAACTGTGTTTGGGCTTGATGCTCTTGGCTTACCAGTTGTATTGCGGCGTGCTGCTGCGCCGTTTTCAGGATTACAGCAATGCTTTTTCACACCGCTGGTACCGCGTGTTCAACGAAATCCCCGTGCTGCTGATGGTTGCCGCGCTGTATCTGGTCGTGTTCAAACCGTTTTGACGGAGCATCTTATGCCGATAGAAATCGAACGCCGTTTTTTGATTGAAAACGACAACTGGCGGCAATACGCCGATGAGCCGCTGCTGTTGAGGCAGGGTTATCTATCTGTTGAAAAAGAACGCACCGTCCGTGTCCGTATTGCCGGACAACGGGCGTGGCTGACGCTGAAAGGCTATATTTCGGAACTCAGCCGCAGTGAGTTTGAATACGAAATCCCGCTTGCCGATGCGGAAAAGATGATGGAAACGATGTGTCCGTTTAAGATGGAAAAATGGCGTTATCCGGTCAGATGGGGCGGCAGCCTGTTTGAAATCGATGTTTTTCTTGGCGATAATGCGCCTTTGGTCGTCGCGGAAATCGAGTTGCCCGACGAGAATGCCGATTTTGACCGTCCGGACTGGCTGGGACGGGAAATCACTGCCGACGGTATGTTTACCAATGCCTATTTGAGCAGGCATCCGTTCTCAAGCTGGAAAAATGCCGTCTGAAGCGGCTTCAGACGGCATTCTCCGACAACCATCGCAAATCCAAAGACAGCCTCTATATCCTTATTTCTGCTTTCTTTGTTCCATTATTCCCAATAAATCCCCATAACCTAAAATCTCGTCATTCCCGCGCAGGCGGGAATCCGGTTCTTTAAACTTCGGTTTTTTCCGATAAATTGCTTTAGCTTTTCGTTTCCGGATTCCCGCTTTTGCGGGAATGACGATGGAAGATTGTTGTTATTTCGGATAAATTACCCTAACTTTAAAATCCCGGATTCCCATCTTCGGGGGAATAACAATATTTTCTATTTCAGCCCATCATTTGCGGGGGATTTTATAGAGAGTTTATATTTCAATATCTCAAATAATGCACAAAAGCATAGCGCGTGCCTTTGCTGCTGACACGGCGTTCCGTCCGCTCTGCTTCTTTCCAATGCGTCCGGTCTATTGCGGGGAAAAATGCATCTCCTTCCACAGACAAATCCACTTCGGTTATCCGCAAATCGGTCGCCAATGGCATCGCTTGTCCGTATATCTGCGCGCCGCCCATAATGACGGCTTCTTCCGCGCCTGCGCACAATGCCAATGCCGCCTCCAAACTTGCCGCCGTTTCCGCGCCTGCCGCGCAATAATCCGCCTGCCGGCTGATGACGATGTTCCTCCGTCCAGGCAGGGGTTTGACGGGCAGGGATTCCCACGTTTTCCGCCCCATAATGACGGGTTTGCCCAAGGTATAGGCTTTGAAAAATGCGAAATCTTCGGGGATGTGCCAAGGCATAGCATTGCCCGCCCCGATGCACAGGTTTTCCGCACACGCCGCAATTAGGGTTATTTTGAGCATATTTCCTCCACAAAAATGCCGTCTGAACGCTTCAGACGGCATTTTATGACATTCCGTGTCAAAAATCTCAACCGGCGCGCGCCATACGTTTTTTGTTTGCACCTGCCAACAATGCCAACAGTTCTTCAGTCGCGCCCCAACCGATACACGCATCGGTAATGCTTTTGCCGTACACTTCCGGCTTATCCTGTCTGCCTTCGACCAAATGGCTTTCCACCATCACGCCCATAATATTGCTCCCGTCCTGTTCCAATTGGGCAGCAATATCTTGTGCCACTTCCATCTGCCGGGTGTAATCCTTGCGGCTGTTGGCGTGGCTGCAATCTATCATCAGCTTATCGGTTACCCCTGCCGCACGCAGTTGTTCCGCCGCCTCGCTGACGTGTCCCGCATCATAATTCGGCTCTTTTCCGCCGCGCAAAATGACATGACAGTCGGGATTGCCGCCGGTATGGACAATGGCGGAATGTCCGGCCTTGGTTACAGACAAGAAATGATGCGAATGGCTCGCCGCACCGATTGCGTCGATGGCAATCTTCAAATTGCCGTCCGTACCGTTTTTAAAGCCGACGGGGCAGGACAGCCCGCTTGCCAATTCGCGGTGAACTTGGCTTTCGGTCGTCCGCGCACCGATTGCCCCCCAAGAAATCAAGTCCGCATAATATTGCGGCGTAATCATATTCAAAAACTCGGTAGAGGCAGGCATACCCATATTGTTCAGCGACAACAACAGGCTGCGCGCCTGACGCAAACCGAAATTGATATCGAACGTACCGTCCAAATGCGGGTCGTTAATCAAACCTTTCCAACCCACCGTCGTCCTCGGCTTCTCGAAATAAACGCGCATCACAATCAAAAGCTCGTTTTCATACTGCTTGCGGAGTTTCAACAAACGCTCCGCATATTCCAACGCCGCTTTCGGATCGTGAATCGAACACGGCCCGATAATGACCAACAGCCGCTTGTCCCTGCCGTGAACCAAATCGGAAATTTCCTGACGGGTGCGGTGAACCAAGCCCGAAGCCTCTTTGGAAATCGGCAGCTCGTAAAGATGGGCAATCGGCGGCAACAGCTCTTTAACTTCTTTAATCTTAATATCGTCTGTGGGGTAATGGTGTGTCATCTTGCATCTTTCCTGATGGGTTTTTATACGCGGCTTAGGTTACATCGTTTACCTTGCACAAACAAGTGCAACATATTACTACAAAGCTATTTTATTTCAAAATAACTGATATATCTTTTTTCATAGATTTTAAATTTCATATTTTTAATATTTTAGGAATTTTATTCCAAAGAAAAAGAAACAGATTGATAAAAACAATACCCACCATTCATTCGGACAAAACCGCACGGAACATCCGTTTTCCCATTTCCACGACAATCCGGTACAGAACACCCCGCTGCCGATTCCGCCTGCACATCTGGCAAAATTTCATACACAAGGAAAATGTTGAAAACAAAAAGAACTCATTGCTTGAAAAAAGATTTAATTGGAATGCGGGTATTTCCCACACTTTCTCCATTTATTTATCCTCATTATAAAAACATGAAAAAACCCTGCTTGCACTCTCACTTGCAGCCGTGTCCGCCGTTACGGTAGCCGATATTCCCGAGTCTAACGGCAAAGGCAAAGCCATCATCGGCGATAAGGAAAAACACCGTTACCAAGCATGAAAACCTTGCTTTGAAAGTCCATGGCGAAATCCGCCAAGATTTGGGGGACGGATGATCCCTAACCCCTTGGGCGGATGCATATGCAGATTTGCGCGGCAAAACCAAAGTGATGACGACCCAGATGGGTGCTTCCCGCGATGTCAGCAAAAGCGCCAAAGGTTGGAGTGTCGGTATCGGTCTGAATGTAGGCAAACAGTTGACCGACAGCGTCGATCTCGAGTTTGATCCATACTACCGTCACAAAACAATCTGCAAACCCCGTGAGATTGTCTTGGACGGTGACAAAACCAAAATGGGCCGCTCCAAATCCAACGAGTACGGCTTCCGCGTAGCCGCAACGTTCTATAGTCAATTAAAATCAAAATAGGACAGTAGTGCATCGTCAAATCGGGCGTAATCAGACAAAACGGTTCGCAGATACCGCTTAATATTCGCCCACACTTTCTCAATCGGGTTGAGCTCAGGTAAATAAGGTGCAAGAGGCAATACCTTATGTCCCAATTTTTCCGCCATTTCCCGTAAGACACCCATACGGTGAAATCACGCATTATCTAAAATATAGTGGATTAACAAAAATCAGGACAA
>NZ_KV815482.1:0-4319 GCF_001814225.1 Neisseria sp. HMSC070F02
ATTTCGTTAACAGACTATTTTTGCAAAGGTCTCAGTTTTTGTATTTGTCAGCTTGATGCGTTGACAACTCTAATTCCATACTGCGGAATATATTCATCGACAGTCATCAGTTCAAAGCCTTCCGCTTGGGTTTGTGCAATCAACATCCTATCGAAAGGGTCTTTGTGTATCTCCGGAAGGCTTCCAGCCTGTTTTGCATGAAACAGACCTATAGGCAACATTTCAAAATCCTCTTCTTGAAGCACATCAAAAAACTCTTCCGGTAATTTCAACAACCCCTTGTTCTGCTTGATGGAAATTTCCCAAATACTCGCTGCACTGACAAAGATCGCATTTCTCGGATTTTCTATCAGTTTGCGTGCAGATATCCCCAGTTCCTTGTCATCCAACAACCACCACAGCAAAGCATGGGTATCAAGCAGAATCTTTCTCACAGAGCCGACTCCTCAAAAAATAAAGCTGCCGTTTCATTGTCATCCTCAAGAATACGTGAAATATCCGTATTTTCCATATGACTGAATTTTTTCAACCTTCCTGCATTTCGTGCCGGTTTTTCAATACCGGTTAGTTGGACGCAAGGCTTACCTGCCTTCGCAATAATAACAATTTCCCCTGCTTCTGCTCTTTGAATCAATTGACTCAAATTGGTTTTTGCCTGATGAATATTTGCTTGAAACATAACACTTCTCATGATTAGCTAACTTAACTAATATACATCATTACCAAGATTTTGGGAATCTCATTACATATATTTGATTATATCCGCCGTTTTATTCACACCTTGCTATTTATAGTGGATTAACAAAAACCAGTACGGCGTTGCCTCGCCTTAGCTCAAAGAGAACGATTCTCTAAGGTGCTGAAGCACCAAGTGAGTCGGTTCCGTACCATCTGCGGCTTCGTCGCCTTGTCCTGATTTAAATTTAATCCACTATAATACCCCATCACACAGATTTACGGTAAAAAACCGTCCGAATGAGTTCTTGAACACAATTCGGACGGCTTTAATTTTCAACAAGGCAATTAATTCAATAATACCAGATTAAAACTTCCATTCCAGCGATACGGCGTAATTACGGCTTGGGGCGCGGTAGCGGTCTAAGCCTTTACCATCGCGGTCGACCGCATTGGTGGTGCTGTAGCTATACAGGCCGCGCAGGGAATCCCAAGTGGTGTATTTGCGGTTGAACACATTATATACGCCTGCACGCAAAGTCAGGTTTTTAGCCGGTTTGTAGAAGCCGTACATATCAAACACATAAGCCGACTTGTTCAGCCACGGGTAATCTTTTACCTTTTTCTGCAAAGGCGTACCCCAGCCCTTGTTTTCATAAACGGTGTATTGCGCGTCTTTGACCTTTTTCGCGCCCAGATAGGTCAGGCGGGAGAACACGCCCCATTTTTCGCTCGGACTTTCATAGTCGATACCGGCAATCACTTTCAACGGCTGTGTGGACAGCAGGCTGTTGTCGCCCGACAGTTTGCTTTTCGCATAACCCAGCGAGCCGAACAGTTTCCAGCCCTCAGGAACAAAAGACGCTACTTTGTCCACATTCAGACGGCCTGTCAGCTCGATACCGCGGATTCTGGCCTTGTCGATATTTTGCATCTGCCATTCCAGTTTTTCGGAATAAGGATTGCTACACATACCGTAGTAGTAATTCATCTGAGTACAGCTGACATCGCCGCTGGTGGTCAGCTTCTGCTCTTCCGAAAGGAAATTGCGGTAGTTGCTTTGATACAGATTGGCATCCAGCGTACCTTTTTCACCGCGTCCCTGCAAAGACAGGGTGTGGGTGGTGCTGCGCTCGGCTTTCAGATTAGGACTAGGCAGCCATGTGCCCGCACCGTGGTTGTAAGTGAAATACACTTCGGACGCATTGGGGACGCGATAGCCGGAAGTAATGTCGTAACCGACACGCCAAGCCTGATTCAGTTGAGCCGCCAAACCGGCGAAACCGCTCCAGCCGCTGTAAGTATTCGGTGCGGGCGGGGTTTTGTCGCAGGCATGACAGTCGGCATTCAATTCCTGAGGCGTCATTTTGGTGTGGTCGTAACGGATACCTGCGCGGCTGCTGAACACGTCGTTCCATTGGATTTGGTCAGACAGCGAGAAACCGTAGTTGGTGGTTTTCACAGGGTGTTGAATCGAGCTGGTGGTACGAGATATCTGACCACTGAAGTAGTAATCGTCGCGGTTTAAGTTTTCAAACTCACGTTGACTGGCAAAGGTTTTGAACAACAGGCGGTGTCGCCCCCCCCCCGAGTTGCAACGGATGGCTGTCCAAACGCAGGGTAATGCGTTTGAAGCGGGTATCCATACTGCGGTTGTAGATTTCATCCAAGTCCTTTTGATTGTAGTTACGTGTCAAGGTGGAAGAATCCTCTATCGGGAACGAACCTTTGTAGTTGACCGCAGATACTTTGGTTTTTTGATAATCGACATCCGCTTTTACCATAGACAACCGGTCGGATTCCGGCGTCCATTCGTAAAAGAGGTTGGTGTTACGCCGTCTGTTGACATCGTCAGCTTCACGCCAATAAGAAGCAAGCAGGTTGTAAGACTCTTCAATCGTGTAATTATGCCCCTGCTGACCGTTGAGCGATGCGCCGATGCGGTGGTTGTCGTTGATTTGATAAGCAATCTTACCCAAGAAGCTGTGGTATTTGTGTTTGGACGGATCGGGGATGCCGCGGGCGGAACCGCGGATATTCGTTTCTTTACCCGCACCTTCTACCGGATAGCCGCGGTTGCCCGCGCTTTCGGTTTCATGGCCGCGCCGTTGCGAATACAGCAAAGCAGCATCCACGCGGTCGTTGCTCACGCCGAAACCGAGGGTATTTGTCCATTCACGGTTACGCGTGCTGTAACCGTTTTTCATCATCACGCCGAATTGCCTGTCGTCCAACAGCAAATCACGTCCTTGCAGGGTTTGGTAATTCACACCGCCGCCCAATGCACCACTGCCGGTATTGAAAGAGTCTGCGCCCTTCACGATTTCAATATTGCGTACGAGTTCGGGGTCGATAGACAAACGCGAGCTGTTGAAGTTGCCATAACGGGCGTACAGCGAGTTTTCTTCGGAATCAGGCAGGTTTACACCGTCTATGCTCACGCCGACACGGTTGCCTTCCACGCCGCGAACAGCAAAGCCTTTTTGATGGCGGCCGCTGTCGCTCAAGCCGACATCGGTGGAATAGCGCACCAAGTCTTTGTTGTCGCGTATCATTTCTTGTTTGATACGGTTAAGGTTGACGCGTTCCACAGCCGCAGGCGCATTGCGCTGGCCTTTAACGCGCACTGCTTTTACCTCTGCCTTAACGGGTGTGGTTTCAGTTGCAGCTTCATCTGCCGCAAAGACCGGATTGCCGAAAATACTGCCGACCAGCGCGGCGATAGGGAGCATTTGTAATGGTTTCATATTATCAACTCAAGATGTATGGATTGTTCATCCATCGGTTAGCGAATAATAGATTTTATGATAATCATTAATATTTAATAAGACAGTAATCCATGTAAACAAAGCCGCGCCGTGTAAATAAAGGCCCCTGCAAACAGCTATGCCGAGACCTTGTTTATTTGGTTCGATTATTTTTTAGTGCCTGTGCGGCATCATTCCTTCCGGTGCTTCGGCATCGGCTGCCAAGCCGAAGGTTTCGCGCAACACGACTTTGTAGAATGCAAAGGCTTCGCGCGCGCCTTGGATGGCTTCGGCTTCGGCTTCGGGGCTTAAGCCCAATGCGTTCAGATGCTCGACGAAGGCGCGCCAGTGTTTGCCGCGCCCGTCGGGATGCGGAGCGAGGTGGCGCGCGCCGTGTTCGCCGTTGTAATCGAGTTTTTGGGCGTGTTTGAACAAAAACGCCGCGCCCAAATTGGATCCTTCGGCGCAATAAAGCCAGCCGATTGCTTTGTTGCCAGTTTCGTATGGCAATTCTTTGTCGAATTTGTAAGGCTCTTCGCCCAAATCTTTCAAGTCTTGCGTTACGGCATCGTATCGCGCCATGTATTCCAGCTCGGGAATGGCTTTGTTTAATTCGGCATCTTTATAGATGTGGTCGACGGCCTTGTGGAAAACGGATTGGAGTTTCAAAAATTTGATGTAGTTTTCTTTGCTGACAAACGGTTGGACAGACATAACGAGGTTATCCACGCTGTCGTGAACCGCCGTGGTATCCGCCTTCAGACGTTTGGCAAACGTCAGGGCTTGATTTTCGGTTTCACTCATAAGTTTTCCTTTGTCGGTAAGGGATAAGGATGCGGGGCGGGCAAAATCCGCACTTGCCCGCATATTATAGTGGATTAACAAAAACCAGTACGG
>NZ_KV815482.1:4419-37387 GCF_001814225.1 Neisseria sp. HMSC070F02
TTGTCCTGATTTTTGTTAATCCACTATAAAAATAATAAAGAATCATAAACGAAATTTATTATCACATATTTTTGGAAAAAATATCATTTTCGTGATGTTTTTAAGCAGGTATTTTACTATTCTTTACAGAATCGGGATTTTATCAAATGGGTTCGGCAGTCGGCGGACAGCCGCTCGAAAAAATATTTTTGCCGGACACCAAGGGTTTGTTCATACTGCCGAACCTGCCGGTTTTGCATCCTGATTGGGTGTATCGCCTTTTTTCCTTTATAATGCCGCCACTTATATTTGCCACTTTCCCGATGAAGCCGTTTGCCGAAAATATCCCCCACAGCCTTCGCGGCAACTGCCGCGATGAAGCCCTGCCGCCGCATACGGTAGATTGCCCGGAATGCGGCTGCCGCGCGGATGTGCCGCAATTGGACAGGGGGGAGGCGGCGTTCTGCCCGCGCTGCGGCTATAAGCTCTTCAGGGTGGGCAGGCATCCTTTTTCCGCCCCGCCCGCCTATGCGGCGGCTTCGCTGATTTTAATGGCGTTTGCTTACGGTATGACGTATATCGAGGTCGGAATACCGGGTGCGGCATCCGTC
The DNA here is from genome assembly GCF_001814225.1 of Neisseria sp. HMSC070F02. Taxonomy (NCBI): domain Bacteria; kingdom Pseudomonadati; phylum Pseudomonadota; class Betaproteobacteria; order Neisseriales; family Neisseriaceae; genus Neisseria; species Neisseria sp. HMSC070F02. The sequence goes on from NZ_KV815482.1 coordinate 5,010, forward strand.
CTTTCGCTGCCCGAGATGATGCGCCTGATGGTGTTTCAGGATTATGGTTTTTTGGCCGAAGTGATGTTTGTGCTGACCTTCGGCGCGCCGGTTCTGTTTCTGCTGCTGTGCCTGTATGTCTATGCCGCGCTGATACGGAAACAGGCGTATCCTGCGCTGCGTTTGGCAACGCGTGTGATGGTGCGCTTGAGACAGGCGATGATGGTGGATGTGTTTTTTGTTTCCACTTTGGTGGCGTATATCAAGCTCTCGTCTGTGGCAGAGGTTCGCTTCGGATCGGCGTTTTATCTGATGTTCGCGCTGTCGGTTATGCTGATTCGGACTTCGGTATCGGTTCCCCAGCATTGGGTGTATTTTCAAATCGGGCGGCTGACGGGGGATAATGCGGTTCAGACGGCATCGGAAGGTAAAACCTGTTGCAGCCGCTGCCTGTATTTCCGCGACAGTGCCGAATCCCCCTGCGGCGTGTGCGGTGCGGAACTGTACCGCCGACGGCCGAAAAGTCTGAGTATTTCGTCGGCGTTTCTGACGGCGGCGGTTATTTTGTATTTCCCTGCCAATATCCTGCCGATTATGATTTCGTCCAATCCTGCCGCCACGGAGGTCAATACCATCCTTAACGGCATCGCTTATATGTGGGACGAGGGCGACAGGCTGATTGCGGCGGTTATTTTCAGCGCGAGTATTTTGGTGCCGGTGCTGAAGATTGCGGCAATGGCGGTTCTGATTGCGTCCGCCCGCTTCGCTTTGCCGACAGGCGCAAAGAAATTGTCGCACCTCTACCGCATTACCGAAGCGGTCGGCCGCTGGTCGATGATTGATATTTTTGTGATTATTATTTTGATGTGTTCGTTCCACACTTATGCCGCGCGCGTCATTCCGGGCAGTGCGGCAGTCTATTTCTGCCTGGTCGTGATTCTGACGATGCTGTCCGCCTATTATTTCGACCCGCGCCTGCTTTGGGACAAACGCGCTTCAGACGGCATTGCTTTCAACGAAACGGAAAAATATGACTGACAACAGCCCTCCTCCAAACGGACACGCCCAAGCACGCGTCCGCAAAAACAACACCTTGCTCTCCGCCGTCTGGCTGGTTCCGCTGATCGCGCTGATTGCCGGCGGCTGGCTTTGGGTTAAGGAAATCCGCAACAGGGGGCCTGTGGTTACGCTCTTGATGGACAGCGCGGAAGGCATTGAGGTCAACAATACGGTCATCAAAGTATTGAGCATCGATGTCGGACGCGTTACCCGAATCAAACTGCGCGACGACCAAAAAGGCGTGGAAGTAACCGCCCAACTCAATGCGGACGTATCCGGCCTCATCCGCAGCGATACCCAGTTTTGGGTGGTCAAGCCGCGTATCGACCAAAGCGGCGTAACCGGTTTGGGTACGCTGCTTTCGGGTTCGTACATCGCCTTTACACCCGGCAAAAGCGACGAGGCAAAAGACGTGTTCCAAGTGCAGGACATTCCGCCCGTTACCGCCATCGGGCAAAGCGGGCTGCGCTTGAATTTGATTGGTAAAAACGACCGCATCCTCAACGTCAACAGCCCTGTTTTGTATGAAAACTTTATGGTCGGGCAAGTCGAAAGCGCGCATTTCGACCCGTCCGACCAAAGCGTGCATTACACCATCTTCATCCAAAGCCCCAACGACAAACTGATTCATTCCGCCAGCCGTTTTTGGCTGGAAAGCGGCATCAATATCGAAACCACAGGCAGCGGCATCAAACTCAATTCCGCCCCTCTGCCTGCCCTGCTGTCGGGCGCGATTTCATTTGATTCGCCGAAAACCAAAAACAGTAAAAACGTCAAAAGCGAAGACAGCTTCACGCTTTACGACAGCCGCAGCGAAGTCGCCAACCTGCCTGACGACCGCTCGCTGTATTACACCGCGTTTTTCAAACAATCCGTGCGCGGACTGACCGTCGGTTCGCCCGTCGAGTACAAAGGGCTGAATGTCGGCGTGGTTTCCGATGTCCCTTATTTCGACCGCAACGACAGCCTGCATCTGTTTGAAAACGGTTGGATTCCCGTACGCATCCGCATCGAGCCTTCCCGTTTGGAAATCAATGCCGACGAGCAAAGCAAAGAACATTGGAAACAACAATTTCAGACGGCCTTAAACAAAGGCCTGACCGCCACCATCTCCAGCAACAACCTGCTGACCGGCAGCAAAATGATTGAGTTGAACGATCAGCCTTCGTCTTCGCCCAAGCTGCGACCGCATACCGTTTATGCAGGCGATACCGTTATCGCGACCCAGGGCGGCGGTTTGGACGATTTGCAGGTCAAATTGGCGGATTTGCTGGACAAGTTCGACAAACTGCCTTTAGATAAGACGGTTGCCGAATTGAACGGTTCGCTTGCCGAGCTCAAATCCACACTCAAATCTGCCAATGCCGCCCTAAGCTCCATCGACAAACTGGTCGGCAAACCGCAGACACAAAACATTCCGAACGAACTGAACCAAACCCTGAAAGAGTTGCGCACAACCCTGCAAGGCGTATCGCCTCAATCGCCTATCTACGGCGACGTACAAAATACGCTGCAAAGTTTGGACAAAACCTTAAAAGACGTTCAACCCGTCATTAACACTTTGAAAGAAAAACCCAACGCGCTGATTTTCAACAGCAGCAGCAAAGACCCTATCCCGAAAGGAAGCCGATAATGCGCCTCTTCCCCATCGCCGCCGCCCTGACGCTTGCCGCCTGCGGTACTGTGCAAAGCACACAATATTTCGTGTTGCCCGACAGCCGCTACATCCGCCCTGCAACGCAAGGCGGCGAAACCGCCGTCGAAGTCCGCCTTGCCGAACCGCTCAAACGCGGCGGACTGGTCTATCAAACCGACCCCTACCGCCTCAACACCGCACAAAACCACGTTTGGGCGGACACCTTGGACGATATGCTCGAAGCGGCGTTGAGCAATGCATTCAACCGTTTGGACAGCACACGCATCTTTGTTCCTGCCTCACGCAGCGGCAGTACCGAAAAATGGACGGTCTATATTGACGCATTCCAAGGCAGCTACACGGGCAAAACCCTCATCAGCGGCTACGCCGTCCTACCCGACGGCACGAACAGACCCTTCCATATCGAAACCGAACAGCAGGGTGACGGCTACGCCGCGATGACCGCCGCACTCGAACAGGGACTAAAACAGGCGGCGCAACAGATGGTCGAGTAAACCGTGAACTATTGCGAATTTGCCGCCTCACTTCCCGAAAACACCGACAACCCGAACAAACATTATCACGACACGCAATACGGTTTTCCGATTGAGGACGACAATGAATTGTTTGAGCGGCTGGTGTTGGAAATCAATCAGGCAGGATTGAGCTGGACGCTGATGCTGAAGAAGCAGCAGGCATTTCAGACGGCATTTGAAAGGTTCGACATCGATACGGTTGCCGCATTTGACGAAGCCGATATTGAGCGGCTGCTTGCCGATGCGGGCATCGTCCGCAACCGCCTGAAAATCGATGCCGCCATTTTCAATGCACGGCAAATCCAAGCGTTGCAACAAGAATACGGCTCGTTCAAGAACTGGCTCGACACGCACCATCCGCGAAGCAAAGACGAATGGGTTAAACTCTTTAAAAAACATTTCAAATTCGTCGGCGGCGAAATCGTCGGCGAATTTCTGATGAGTACCGGCTACCTCAAAGGCGCGCACGCCGAAAGCTGTCCGGTTTACCGTGAAACCCTGAAATACCACCCGAAATGGCTCGATGCCATCTGAAAAACCAATGAACAGAAGAACCTTCCTCCTCGGCGCAGGCGCGTTGCTCCTTACCGCCTGCGGCAGAAAATCCGCCCGAACCCACGCCAAAATTCCCGAAGGAAGCACCGTACTTGCCTTGGGCGATTCGCTTACCTTCGGCTACGGCGCAAACCCTGGCGAATCCTACCCCGCGCAACTGCAAAAACTGACGGGTTGGAATATTGTCAACGGCGGCGTATCGGGCGATACATCCGCCCAAGCCCTGTCGCGCCTGCCCGCGCTGTTGGCACGCAAACCCAAGCTTGTGATTGTCGGCATAGGCGGCAACGACTTTCTGCGCAAAGTTCCCAAGGAGCAGACCCGCGCCAATATCGCGAAAATCATCGAAACCGTGCAGAAGGAAAACATCCCCGCCGTCCTCGTCGGCGTGCCGCACATTACCTTGGGCGCGTTGTTCGGGCATTTGAGCGATCATCCGCTGTATGAGGATTTGTCCGAGGAATACGGCATTCCGCTGTTCGGCGGCGCGTGGGCGGAAATTTTGGGCGATAATAATCTGAAATCCGACCAAATCCACGCCAACGGCAAAGGCTATCGGAAATTTGCCGAAGATTTGAATCAATTTTTGAGAAAACAGGGGTTTAGATAAACAAAGGTTTATCCGCACCCAAGTTGTTTATATATAGTGGATTAACAAAAATCAGGACAAGGCGGACGAAGCCGCAGACAGTACAGATAGTACGGCAAGGCGAGGCAACGCCGTACTGGTTTAAATTTAATCCACTATAATCATGAACCGACTGGAACACCAAACTGCTTCGGGACGCATATGCCGTCTGAAGTGCAAAACCTACGCCATACAGCCGCATGAAGTTGCAGCGGTATGGCGTTTTTTGAAAAAGACGGCCTGCCGGTTCAGACGGCATGACCGACCGTCCGAGCCTGCTGTGGATAAAGCCCGGACAGGCTGAAATCATGGAATATTGCGAACCTGAAGAAGCATCCGACCCGTACGCAACATACAGGCGTGCCAACCTGATGGCGGGTCTGCCGCTGTTTGTCGTGATTTTGGTTCTGCTCAATATTGTTTTTCCGCTTCCGGCGTATCCATTGGCTTGGCTGGTGCCTGCAGGTTTCATGGTTTTGGGCGGCGGCTTTCCCTTATCGCTGCCGCTTGTGGCGCTGCTTGTCCTGACCTGCTGCATTCTGGCGCATTGTCCGCCATTATCCCGTCTTTTGTGCTACCCTTGCCCGAATCATCCGATGTCTAAAAATTCTGCCTGATGGCAGCCCTACAAACCCGAAGGAGTAGAAATGAAACTGTCCGAACTGTTCAACCCCAACGAATTTGCCGCGCGGCATTTGAGTTTCGGCGACGAAGCGGCGTTGCTTGCCGCTGTCGGCGAGAAAAGTATGGACGATTTTGTCGGCAACACCGTGCCGCAAAGCATCCGTATGCCGTCTGAACTCGATTTGCCCGAGGCCTTGACCGAGGCGGACGCATTGGCGAAATTGAAAGGCATTGCGTCGAAAAACGTGATCAACAAGTCCTATATCGGTTTAGGCTATTACCCGACCCGCGTGCCGAATGTGATTTTGCGCAACGTATTGGAAAATCCTGGCTGGTATACCGCCTACACGCCGTATCAGGCGGAAATCGCGCAGGGTCGTTTGGAAGCATTGTTGAACTTCCAACAAGTGTGCATCGATTTGACCGGTTTCCCTGTGGCGGGCGCGTCTTTACTGGACGAGGCAACTGCCGCCGCCGAAGCGATGGCGATGGCGCACCGCGTGGGCAAGGTAAAATCCGAGCGTTTCTTCGTGGACGAGCGCGTGTATCCGCAAACTTTGGACGTGATGAAAACCCGCGCCAAGTATTTCGGCTTTGAATTGGTGGTCGGCGATTTTGCCCAAGCGGAGGAAGGCGAATACTTCGGTGCGCTGTTCCAATACGTCGGCAAAGACGGCGACGTGCAAGACTTGCAAAGCGTTATAGGCCGTCTGAAAGCCAAAGGCACGATTGTCGCCGTTTCCGCCGACATCATGAGCTTGGTTTTGCTGAAGTCTCCGGCTGAATTGGGTGCAGATATTGCTTTGGGCAACACGCAACGCTTCGGCGTGCCGATGGGCTTCGGCGGTCCGCATGCTGCTTATTTCGCGTTTAAAGACGAGTTCAAACGTTCCGCCCCGGGCCGTATCATCGGTGTATCCAAAGACGCATCGGGCAAACCTGCCTTGCGTATGGCGTTGTCCACCCGCGAGCAACACATCCGCCGCGAAAAAGCCACGTCCAATATTTGTACCGCGCAGGCATTGCTGGCGAATTTGGCCGGTATGTATGCCGTTTACCACGGCCCTGAAGGCGTGAAACGCATCGCCAACCGCATTCACGCGCTGGCTTCTGCCTTTGCCGATGCACTGGTTTCAGACGGCATCAAAGTGGTTCACGAAGTCTTCTTCGATACCGTTACCGTCGATTTCGGCAACAAAGAGAAAGCAGACCAAGTGTTTGCCGCTGCTTTAGAGTCGGGTTACAACCTGCGCCGCGTCAACGATACTCAAGTTGCGGCTGCATTCCATGAAACATCGGCATACGAAGATTTGGTTGATTTGTACCGCGCGTTTACCGGCAAGGATGCGTTCGCATTTGCCGATGATGTCAAAGGCCGTCTGAACGCCGAATTGCTGCGTCAAGATGACATTCTGCAACATCCTGTGTTCAACCGTTACCACACCGAACACGAAATGTTGCGCTATCTGAAAAAACTCGAAGACCGCGATTTGGCGATGAACCGCAGCATGATTTCATTGGGCAGCTGCACCATGAAACTCAACGCGACTGCGGAAATGTTGCCGATTACTTGGGCGGAGTTCTCCGACATCCATCCTTACGCTCCTGAAGCGCAAACCGCCGGCTACCGCGAATTGCTCGCCGATATGGAAAACAGCCTGAAATCCATCACCGGTTTTGATGCAATTTCCTTCCAGCCCAACTCCGGCGCGCAGGGCGAATACAGCGGTATGCTTGCCATCCGCCGCTATCAGGAAGCGCAAGGCGAAGCGCAGCGCAACATCTGCCTGATTCCCAAATCCGCCCACGGCACCAACCCCGCCACCGCCGCCATGCTCGGTTTGAAAGTCGTCGTCGTCGATACCGACGAACACGGCAACGTCAACATCGACGATTTGAAAGCCAAAGCCGAGCAACACCGCGACGCTTTGTCCGCCATCATGATTACCTATCCGTCCACCCACGGCGTGTACGAAGAAGGCATCCGCGACATCTGCCGCATCGTCCATGAAAACGGCGGACAGGTTTACATGGACGGCGCCAACCTCAACGCCCAAATCGGCATCATGCAGCCTGCCGAAGTCGGCGCGGACGTGTTGCACATGAACCTGCACAAAACCTTCTGTATCCCTCACGGCGGCGGCGGCCCGGGCATGGGTCCGATTGGCTTGAAAGCCCACCTCGCCCCGTTCGCACCAGGACACGCTTTGACCGACACCCACAGCACAAGTGCCGAGCAAACCGCCGTGGCTGCCGCAGCATATGGTTCTGCATCCATCCTGCCGATTACTTGGATGTACCTGACCATGATGGGCAAACAAGGCATGGAACAGGCGACACGCTGGGCATTGCTCAACGCCAACTACGTCGCCAAACGGCTGGGCGAAGACTATCCGATTCTGTACACAGGCAAAAACGGCCGCGTCGCGCACGAATGTATCGTTGATTTGCGTCCGCTCAAAGCCGAAAGTGGCATTACCGAAACCGACATCGCCAAACGCCTGATGGACTACGGCTTCCACGCGCCGACGGTTTCCTTCCCCGTTGCCGGTACGCTGATGATCGAGCCGACCGAGAGCGAAAGCAAAGCCGAACTCGACCGCTTCATCGCCGCCCTGAAACAAATCAAACAGGAAGTGCTGAAAGTCGGGCGCGGCGAATGGCCGAAAGACGACAACCCACTGGTCAACGCGCCGCACACCGCCGCAGATATAACCGGCGACTGGGCGCGCCCGTATTCCCGCGAAGAAGCCGTCTTCCCGCTGCCCTTCGTGCGCGAACACAAGTTTTGGCCGAGCGTCAACCGCGTGGACGACGTGTACGGCGACCGCAATCTCGTGTGCAGCTGCCCACCGATGGAAAATTATGAAGACTGACCGTTGAAACCCCGAAGACAAATGCCGTCTGAAACACTTTCAGACGGCATTTTCGTCGACGGCAGACTGGTTGCACCGATACACGTATCTCGACTATAACTTTAAAACAAATGGGTTAAACCAGTATCCATACATCAGCTTTTTTATCATCCTACTTTTTATTCATCCGATCGGGCAGACAGATTTCAAAGATGAAAAGCCTATTCACACCCTTTGATGTCATTTCCACACGGACAAACAAATATAGTGGATTAACAAAAACCAGTACAGCGTTGCCTCTCCTTAGCTCAAAGAGAACGATTCTCTAAGGTGCTGAAGCACCAAGTGAGTCGGTTCCGTACCATCTGTACTGTCTGCGACTTCGTCGCCTTGTCCTGATTTTTGTTAATCCACTATAATTTCCCATAAAAAAACGGAGCAGATACCTGCCCCGTTTTTATTTAATCCGAAATTTTAATCTAAATTTAGAATTTTGCACCGGATTGGTTTGCCATATAGTCAACAGCCGCTTTGACTTCGTCATCGCTCAAACCTGCATTGCCGCCTTTGGCCGGCATCGCGTTAAAGCCTTCAAGGGCGTGTTTGTGCAAGGTTTCTTTGCCTTTTTTGATACGCGGTGCCCAATCGTCTTTTTTGCCTATGCCGGGAATACCGGGAATCGAACCGCCGTGGCACACCTGACAGGTTGCTTCGAAGACTTTTTTACCGTCAACGCCGACCGCAGGGGCTGCCGCACCCTTGTCTTCTGCCTTCGCTTCTGCCGGAGCTGCACTATCGGCAGGAGCAGAAGCTGTTCCTGAAGCGGCATTGTCGGCAGGCGCAGCCTCATCAGGATTCGGGAAAGAACCGCCGCTTTTGTTCGCCATGTAAGTAATCGCCCGTTTGAGCTCCTGATCGGTCAGGTCTGCCGCACCGCCTTTGGCAGGCATGGCGTTAAAGCCGTTCAGCGCGTGTTGGAACAAGGTATCGAAGCCTTGCGCGATACGCGGCGCCCAATCGCCGTTGTGTTCCAGTTTCGGAGCGTTCGGCACATTGCTGTCCGCCGCGTGGCATTGGATACAGATTTTGCCGAAAATCTGTTCGCCTTGGCGTTCGCCGACGGGGATGCCGTCGCCCATCGTCAATTGTCCGACAGGCTGGATACGGGTCTGCGTTGCTGCTTCCGTAGTGGCATCGACATCGCCGAACGAGCCGCTGCCCGCCAGCTTAATCAGGAAATAAAGGACTGCAATAACAATAACGATACCGCTCACAAGGGTAAACAGTGCAGAGCCTTGGGCTTTGTTGTCGCGGAGTTGTTTCATTTGGTAGGCCTCGCCGTCAGGTTAGGTTGTGCTGTAAATTATAGTTTGGTGTGTTAAACGCAGTTAACAATATTTTGCTGGATTATACTGAATTCACAGGGTCTTTCCAATCGCTATCATTGAAAATATGAAAAAATTTGCCAACGGTATCTGTATAAAACAAACAATCCTTTGAAAATAATGGTTTATCCTCAAGAAAACTCTCCTTATGCCGCCATACGCCGCCTGCCGGCGCAAGATAACCTTTGCCAATTTGCAGAATTTACGTTAACCTTACGTTTTCCGCACCCATAGCTCAGTTGGAAGAGTGTCAGTTTCCGAAGCTGGAGGTCACAGGTTCGATCCCTGTTGGGTGCGCCAATTATAAAGAGACCGTCTGAAAGATAAATATTTTTCAGACGGTCTTTTGACTTACTTCAAACTCTTATTTCAAGACTTCCGCAAATGCGCGGGCAACATAGTCGGTATTCGACGTATTCAGTCCGGCGACGCACATCCTGCCGGAATCCAGCAGGTAAACGGCAAATTCGTCGCGCAGCCTGCGGACTTGTTCCACGCTCAATCCTGTGTAGCCGAACATGCCGCGCTGTTTGATGAAATAAGTGAAATCGCGATCGGGGATTTGCGCAGTTAAGACATCATAAAGTTTCTGCCGCATCGCACGGATGCGGTCGCGCATCATATAAACCTCGTTTTGCCACAAGGCGTAAAGTTCGGGGCTGTTCATCACGTCGGCGGCGATATACGCGCCGTGCGCGGGCGGGCTGGAGTAGATGCGGCGGACGGTGAATTTGAGCTGTCCGAACACCAAATCCGCTTCTTCCTTATTCGGGCAAACCACGCTCAGGCCGCCGACGCGCTCGCCGTAGAGCGACAGGTTTTTTGAGAAGGAATTGCTGACGAACAAGGGCAATTCCATTTCCACCGCTTTGCGGACGGCGTAGGCATCGCTGTCCAAATCGCCGCCGAAGCCTTGGTAGGCGATGTCCATAAACGGAATCAGTTTGCGCGTTTTGATGATGTGCAACACTTCGTCCCATTGTTGTTCCGACATATCCACACCGGTCGGGTTGTGGCAGCAGGGATGGAGGATCAGGACGCTGTTTTCGGGCAGGGTGTTGAAAAACGCGGTCATTTCGTCGAATTTCACGCCGACGGCAGCAGGGTCGTAATATGGGTAAGTGCCGACCTCGAAACCTGCGCCTTCAAAAATGCCGCGATGGTTGTCCCAAGTCGGGTCGCTGACGTAGGCGCGCGCTTCGGGAAACCAGCGGTGCAGGAAGTCCGCCCCGACTTTGAGCGCGCCCGAGCCGCCCAAGGTTTGTACGGTAGCGATGCGTCCTTGCGCGAGCGCAGGGTTGTCTTTGCCGAACAATAAATGCTGCACCGCGCTGCGGTAAGTGTCCAAGCCTTCCATCGGCAGGTAGGGCGACGGCGCAGGCGCGGCGGCACGGGCGGTTTCGGCTCGGCTCACGGATTCCAACACGGGCATTTTGCCTTCGTCGTCGAAATAAATGCCTATGCTCAAATTGACTTTTTCGGGGCGCGGGTCGTTTTTGAAGGTTTCGACCAAACTCAAAATCGGGTCGCCGGGATAGTATTCGATGTGTCGGTACATAGTCCTTACCTTTTACTTTTTCAAAGGATTTTCTTTTTCAACAATACACCACTTTCGATATGGTGCGTAAACGGGAATTGGTCGAACAGGGCGGCGCGTTCGACCGCATGGGTTTCCACCAAGGTGTCCAAATTGGCACGCAGCGTTTCGGGATTGCAGGAAATGTAGATGATGTTGTCAAACTGCGACACCAGCTTCAAAGTTTCCTCATCGATACCGGCACGCGGCGGATCGACGAAAATAGTGGAAAATGCGTAATCCGTCAAAGCAATACCGCCATCCTTAAGGCGTTTAAACTCACGTTTTCTGGTATAGGCTTCGGTAAATTCTTCAGCAGACAGACGGGCGATTTTGATGTTGCCGATGCGGTTGGCTTCGATATTCCATTGCGCCGCGCTGATGGAGGTTTTGGAGATTTCGGTTGCCAAAACACGTTCAAACTTTTCAGATAAAGGAAGCGTAAAGTTGCCGTTTCCGCAATACAGTTCGAGCAAATCCCCATCCAATCCTTCTGCTGCACCGCAGGCCCATTCAAGCATTTTCTGACACACGGCGGCATTCGGTTGGGTAAAACTGCCTTCAATTTGCCGATAACGAAAATCCCGATTACCGACCTTTAAAGTTTCCGTTACATAGTCCTGTTTTAAGACTATTTTCTGTCCCCTGCTCCGCCCAATAACGGAAATATCCAACTGTTGCTGTAACGCTTGCGCCGCCTGCATCCACTCATTATCAAGCCTTTTGTGGTAAATCATGGTAACCAGCATTTCCCCGCTGAGCGTGGACAGAAATTCGACGGCATACCAGCGTTTTTTGAGTTCGGGGGATTGCGCGGCGGCGGCGATCAGCTCGGGCATGAGGCGGTTGACAGCCTCGGAAGCTGCTTCAAAACGGTCGCAGCGTATCATGCTTGCGCCGCTGGCTTTCTGCCCTTTTTCAAACATGGCATAAAACATTTCCCCGCCTTCGTGCCAAATACGGAACTCGGCACGCATACGGTAGTGTTTGTCCGGAGATTCGTACACCTCCCACTCGGGAACATCCAAACCTGCAAAAAGGGTTTTAAGGCGGTCTTTTTTATCTTGAAGCTGCTGCGTGTAGTCGCTCATATCGCTATCCTGAAAAATCAGACCGGATTATAAGCCGATTTTCCTCGCCGCACGCAAACTCTTTGACTGCCGCCCCTTCAATGACGGACGGGATTTTGTGCTAAAATCCGCCATCTTTCCACACTATACTGATAAAGGGAAAAATCATGGCAGGCAACACTTTCGGACAACTCTTCACCGTGACCACGTTCGGCGAAAGCCACGGCGCAGGTTTGGGCTGCATCATCGACGGCTGCCCGCCCGGACTGGCATTAACCGAATCAGACATCCAAGCCGACCTCGACCGGCGCAAACCCGGCACCAGCCGCCACGTTACCCAACGCCGCGAAGCCGACCAAATCGAAATCCTCTCCGGCGTATTCGAAGGCAAAACCACCGGCACGCCCATCGCCCTCTTAATCCGCAATACCGACCAGCGCAGCAAAGACTACGGCAACATCGCCCAAAGTTTCCGCCCCGGCCACGCCGACTATACCTATTGGCACAAATACGGCACGCGCGACTACCGGGGCGGCGGCAGGAGTTCCGCCCGCGAAACCGCCGCCCGCGTTGCTGCCGGAGCCGTTGCCAAAAAATGGTTGAAAGAAAAATTCGGCACGGAAATCACCGCCTACGTTACCCAAGTCGGCGAAAAAGAAATCCGGTTTGAAGGCTGCGAACACATTTCCCAAAATCCTTTTTTTGCCGCCAACCATAGCCAAATTGCCGAGCTGGAAAACTATATGGACAGCGTGCGCAAATCGTTGGATTCCGTCGGCGCGAAGCTGCATATTGAAGCCGCCAATGTCCCCGTCGGCTTGGGCGAACCCGTTTTCGACCGCCTCGATGCCGAAATCGCCTACGCGATGATGGGCATCAACGCCGTAAAAGGCGTGGAAATCGGCGCAGGTTTTGACAGCGTAACGCAACGCGGCAGCGAACACGGCGACGAACTCACCCCGCAAGGCTTCCTGTCCAACCACTCAGGCGGCATCCTCGGCGGCATCAGCACCGGACAAGACATCCACGTCAATATCGCCATCAAACCCACCAGCTCCATTGCCACACCGCGCCGCAGTATCGACATCAACGGCGACCCCGTCGAACTCGCCACCCACGGCAGGCACGACCCCTGCGTCGGACTGCGCGCCGCCCCCATTGCCGAAGCCATGCTCGCGTTAGTCCTCATCGACCACGCCCTGCGCCATCGCGCGCAAAATGCGGATGTTGCCGTGGATACGCCCGATATCGCCCGCTCGGACAAGTAAAAAGATTTAGCCAAAACACGGGCTTTATACTAAAATACCGACCATTGCCGTGCCGTCTGAACGCACGATTCTTAGAGGAATACAACCGAAATGACACAAGAAACCGCTTTGGGTGCGGCACTGAAATCCGCCGTCCAAACTATGAGCAAAAAGAAACAGACCGAAATGATCGCCGACCACATCTACGGCAAATACGATGTGTTCAAACGCTTCAAACCGTTGGCACTCGGCATCGATCAGGATTTGATTGCCGCTTTGCCGCAATACGATTCCGCACTGATTGCACGCGTCCTCGCCAACCACTGCCGACGTCCGCGCTATCTGAAAGCCTTGGCGCGCGGCGGCAAACGTTTCGATTTGAACAACCGTTTCAAAGGCGAAGTTACCCCCGAAGAACAGGCGATCGCGCAAAACCATCCTTTCGTGCAGCAGGCTTTGCAACAGCAGTCCGCCCAAGCTGTCGCCGAAACGCCGTCTGTTGAAGCCGAAGCAGCCGAATCTTCCGCAGCAGAATAAATCCCCAAACGAAATGCCGTCTGAAAACCGATTTGGTTTCAGACGGCATTTTTTCGTATGCGGCAATCACGGTTCAAATATCGAGTTCCGCCGTATCGCCTTCGCGTTCCATCCAGGCACGGCGGGCGGCGGCTTCGCCTTTGCCCATCAGTTTGACGAAGATGTCGCGCGTCTCGTCATCCGCGCCTTCGGGGATTTGCACCTGCAACAGGCGGCGGGTGTCAGGGTGCATGGTGGTGTCTTTGAGCTGGTCGGGGTTCATTTCGCCCAAGCCCTTGAAACGGCTGATGGAATAGGCGGTTTCTTTGACGCCTTCTTTTTGCAGCCGCTCCAAAATGCTGTCGAGTTCGTTTTGGTCGAGGGCGTAGAATTTGCGGGCAGGTTTGCTTTTGCCTTGTGCGTTGACATCGACGCGGAACAGCGGCGGCTGGGCGACGTAGATGTGTCCGTCGGCAACCAGTTTCGGGAAGTGGCGGTAGAATAAGGTCAGCAGCAAAACTTGAATATGCGAGCCGTCCACGTCGGCATCGGACAGGATGGCGATTTTGCCGTAGCGCAGGCCGCTTAAATCGGGATGGTCGTTAATACCGTGCGGATCGACGCCGATGGCGACGGAAATGTCGTGGATTTCGGCGTTGCCGAAGAGTTGGTCGGGGTGGACTTCAAAGCTGTTGAGCACTTTGCCGCGCAGGGGCAGGATGGCTTGGGTGGCTTTGTCGCGGGCGAGTTTGGCGGAGCCGCCGGCGGAATCGCCTTCGACAAGGAAGAGTTCGTTTTCGCGGATGTCTTCGCTTTCGCAGTCGGTCAGCTTACCGGGCAGGACGGCGACGCCGCTGCCTTTTTTCTTTTCAATCTTTTTAACCGAACGCATCCGCGCCTGTGCCTGACGGATAGCGAGTTCGGCGATTTTTTTGCCGAAGTCCACATTTTGGTTTAGCCACAATTCCAAAGGATCGCCCGATACAGTGGCAACGAGTTTCAGCGCATCGCGGTTGGTCAGCTTGTCTTTGGTTTGACCTTGGAACTGAGGGTCGAGGACACGGGCGGAGAGGACGAAGGCGGTTTTACCGAACACGTCGTCGCTTTGCACTTTCACGCCGCGCGGCAAGAGGTTGTGCAGGTTGATGAAGTTGTTGACGGCGTTGAACACGGCTTGTTTCAAGCCCGCTTCATGCGTGCCGCCCAAAGGGGTGGGAATCAGGTTGACGTAGCTTTCGTTGGCACACGAGCCTTCTTCCAGCCAAGTCAGGGCAAAGGCGGCGCCTTCGCCGATGCTGAAATCGCCGTTGTGTTCGTCTGAAATGTAGTTTTCGCAAGAGAACAGCGGTACGGCTTCCTGCGCGTCGGCAATCAGGTCGGTCAGATAGCTTTTCAGGCCGTCGGGGTAATGCCAGGTTTGGGTGTGCGCTTCGTCTTCGCCTTTGACCGGACGGGTCAGGGAAACGCGCACACCCGGCAGCAGCACGGCTTTGGCACGCAGCAGGCGTTCGAGTTCGAGAATGCTGTAATTCGGGCTTTCAAAATATTTGCCGTCCGGCCACACGCGCACTTCGGTGCCGCTGTCTTTGACGGCGCATTTGCCCACTTGTGCCAACGGTTCGACCACGTCGCCGCCGGCAAACACGATACGGTGGATTTTGCCTTCGCGTTTAACCGTTACTTCAAGGCGGGTGGAAAGGGCGTTGGTCACGGATACGCCCACGCCGTGCAGGCCGCCTGAAAAGGCATACGCGCTGCCGCCGTCTTTTTTGTTGAACTTGCCGCCTGCGTGCAGACGGGTGAACACGAGTTCGACTACGGGTACGCCTTCTTCAGGGTGCAGACCGACGGGAATACCGCGGCCGTTGTCGCGTACGGAAAGCGAACCGTCTTCATGAATTTGCACGTCGATTGCCGTAGCGAAACCGCCCAACGCCTCGTCCGCCGCGTTATCAATCACTTCCTGACAGATATGGGTCGGGCTGTCGGTGCGGGTGTACATGCCGGGACGTTCTTTGACCGGCTCCAAGCCTTTGAGGACGGTGATGCTGGATTCGCTGTATTGGTTGTTTTTAGCCATAGGAATAATCTGAAAGTAAGAAAAACAACGCTTTCAGACGGCCTGAAAGCGTTGCGTTCCGTTGTTTTACCGGTTGCCGGAAGGTTGGCGGGCGGCAAAGTCTTCATAACTTTCCATACCGCGCAGGAAGCGGGAAGAGAGTTCTTTCAACGCCCCCAAATAAACGTCGCGTTTGAACTCGATGACTTCGTCAACGGGCGCCCAATATTGATGCCAACGCCAGCCGTCAAATTCGGGGTGGCGGGTGGCGCGCAGGTTGACATCGCAATCCCGGCCGGTCAGGCGCAGGAGATACCAAATCTGCTTCTGCCCGCGATAAGAGCCGCGCCATTCGCGGCGCACCCAGTTGTTCGGCACGTCGTAACGCAGCCAGTCGCGCGTCCGCCCGACGATTTTGACGTGTTGCGGCAGAAGTCCGACTTCTTCGTAAAGCTCGCGGTACATCGCGGTTTCGGGGCTTTCGCCCGGCTTGATGCCGCCTTGCGGAAACTGCCAAGAATGTTCGCGCACGCGCTTACCCCAAAAGACTTCGTCGCGGTTGTTGGTTAAGATGATACCGACATTGGGGCGATAGCCTTCTCTGTCCAACACGGTGTCGCCCTCCGTTAAATTCAATCTTGGGATTTTCCCACAAATCGAACGGTTTTGACAAATCAGACGGTATGGTTCAAGCATGTCGAAACACGGACGGATTCGGGAAAATATCTTAAATTTGGTTTACAA
Organism: Neisseria sp. HMSC070F02; assembly: GCF_001814225.1. Lineage (NCBI taxonomy): Bacteria > Pseudomonadati > Pseudomonadota > Betaproteobacteria > Neisseriales > Neisseriaceae > Neisseria > Neisseria sp. HMSC070F02. The sequence goes on from NZ_KV815482.1 coordinate 21,479, forward strand.
TAATGTGTTTCAAATTAATTCGGGAATCAGACCATGTTAGATATCCAATTGCTCCGCAGCAACACCGCCGCCGTTGCCGAACGGCTTGCACGGCGCGGTTATGACTTTGATACCGCACGTTTTGACGCACTGGAAGAACGACGCAAGTCCGTTCAGGTGAAAACTGAAGAACTACAAGCCTCGCGTAACAGCATTTCTAAACAAATCGGCGCACTGAAAGGTCAGGGCAAACACGAAGAGGCGCAGGCGGCCATGGATCAAGTCGCCCAAATCAAAACCGATTTGGAACAGGCTGCCGCCGATTTGGATGCCGTTCAAAAAGAATTGGACGCATGGTTGTTGAGCATACCTAACCTGCCGCACGAAAGCGTACCTGCCGGTAAAGACGAAACCGAAAACGTCGAAGTCCGCAAAGTCGGCACCCCGCGCGAATTTGACTTTGAAATCAAAGACCATGTCGATTTGGGCGAACCTTTGGGTTTGGATTTTGAAGGCGGTGCAAAACTCTCCGGCGCACGATTTACCGTGATGCGCGGACAAATCGCCCGTCTGCACCGCGCCTTGGCACAGTTCATGCTGGATACGCACACGCTGCAACACGGCTACACCGAGCATTACACACCCTATATCGTGGACGACACCACCTTGCAAGGCACGGGTCAGCTGCCGAAGTTTGCAGAAGATTTGTTCCACGTTACCCGTGGCGGCGACGAGAGCAAAACCACGCAATATCTGATTCCGACAGCTGAAGTTACCCTGACCAATACCGTTGCCGGCAGCATTATCCCGTCCGAACAACTGCCGCTGAAGCTGACCGCGCATTCGCCCTGTTTCCGCAGCGAGGCGGGTTCGTACGGCAAAGACACGCGCGGTCTGATTCGCCAGCACCAGTTCGACAAAGTGGAAATGGTTCAAATCGTTCATCCCGAAAAATCATACGAAACGCTGGAAGAAATGGTCGGCCATGCCGAAAACATCCTGAAGGCTTTGGAACTGCCCTACCGCGTGATTACCCTGTGTACCGGCGACATGGGCTTCGGCGCAACCAAAACGTATGATTTGGAAGTTTGGGTGCCGGCGCAAAATACCTACCGCGAAATCTCAAGCTGCTCCAACTGCGAAGATTTCCAAGCCCGCCGCATGAAGGCGCGTTTCAAAGACGAAAACGGCAAAAACCGCTTGGTACATACTTTGAACGGCTCCGGCTTGGCTGTCGGCAGAACGCTGGTCGCCGTATTGGAAAACCATCAAAACGCCGACGGCAGCATCAACATCCCTGCCGCACTGCAACCGTATATGGGCGGCGTTGCCAAGTTGGAAGTGAAATAAGTTTGCAAGCTGCCTGAACGTCAAATGCCGTCTGAAACCTGGTTCAGACAGCATTTCCTTTAAACTTTTAAAACACGTCAGCCGTCGGCACGAACCGCATTGCCGCAATCGCCGGTCTGTCCGACCTCGCGGATATTGGACAGCGTAACTTCCGAAATATTACCCAACGCCTCTTCCGTCAAAAACGCCTGATGTCCGGTAAACAGCACATTATGACAAGACGACAGGCGGCGGAACACGTCGTCGGTAATCACATCGTTGGATTTGTCTTCAAAAAACAATTCGCGTTCGTTCTCGTACACGTCCATACCCAATGCGCCGATTTTCCGGCGTTTCAACGCCTCAATCGCGGCAGAACTGTCAATCAGACCGCCACGGCTGGTGTTGATAATCATCACACCGTCTTTCATTTTGTCGAACGCCGCTTCGTTCAGCATATAGTGGTTTTCCGGCGTGGCGGGGCAATGCAGCGTGATGATGTCCGACTGGGCATACAGCTCGTCCAAATCCACATACCTGCCGCCGATTTTTTCCGCTTCGGGGTTGCAAAACGGATCGTGAGCCAGCAGGTTCATGCCGAAACCCTTTAAAATCCGCATGGTTGCAATACCGATTTTCCCCGTGCCGATAACGCCCGCCGTTTTGCCGTACATATTGAAACCGGTCAGACCTTCCAGCGAAAAATTCGCATCGCGGGTACGCTGATAGGCTTTGTGGATACGGCGGTTCAAAGTCAGCATCAGACCGACCGTATGTTCCGCAACCGATTCGGGCGAATAGGCAGGCACGCGCACGACTTTCAAGCCCAACTCTTCAGCCGCCTTTAAATCCACATTATTGAAGCCGGCACAACGCAACGCCACAGTTTTCACGCCAATTTGCGCCAATTTTTCCAACACGGGCCGGCTGCCGTCGTCGTTTACAAAAATACAAACCGCTTCCGCGCCTTCCGCCATTTTCGCCGTTTTCGCATCCAGCATAAAATCAAAAAACTCCAGCTCGAAGCCGAAATGCCGGTTGGCGCGGGTAAAATGTTCGCGGTCATAACTTTTCGTACCGTAAATCGCAATCTTCATCAATATGTCCAGTTGTCGCCTATGGTTGAGAAACGGCATAATACACTGAATTCAAACAAATCAGTAGAATATGGCGAATTAAAATTGATTGCATGCACGGCATTTCCATTTCAAAACACAAAACTCAATCGCCCATCGCCGCCAGAAGTTCTGCCTGATGTTCGGCAATCAGGGCATTGGTGATTTCTGCCAAATCGCCGTCCATCACGAAATCCAGCTTGTGCAGGGTAAGGTTGATGCGGTGGTCTGTTACCCTGCCTTGGGGATAGTTGTAGGTGCGGATGCGTTCGCTGCGGTCGCCGCTGCCGATGAGGGATTTGCGTTCGGCGGCTTCTTTGGCTTGGGCTTCGCGTTTTTGCGCGTCGTTCAGGCGGGCGGCGAGGACTTTCATCGCCTGCGCTTTGTTGGCGTGTTGGCTGCGTCCGTCTTGGCATTCGACCACCATGCCTGTGGGCAGGTGGGTGATGCGGACGGCGGAATCGGTTTTATTGATGTGCTGCCCGCCCGCGCCGGATGCGCGGAAGGTGTCGATGCGAAGGTCGACGGGGTTCAACTCGATGTCTTCCAGTTCGTCCGCTTCGGGCATGACGGCAACGGTGCAGGCGGAAGTATGGATGCGGCCTTGGCTTTCGGTGGCGGGGACGCGCTGCACGCGGTGTCCGCCCGATTCAAATTTCAAACGGCTGTACGCCCCGAGTCCGACAATACGGGCGATGACTTCTTTATAGCCGCCCAACTCGCTTTCGTTGGCGGAAACGATTTCAACCTGCCAGCGGTTGCGTTCGGCGTAGCGGCTGTACATACGCAGCAAATCGCCGGCAAACAGCGCGGCTTCGTCGCCGCCCGTTCCGGCGCGTATTTCGATGAAGATGTTTTTGTCGTCGTCGGCATCTTTGGGCAGCAGCAGTTTTTGCAGTTCGGTATCGAGCGTGTTGATTTTGGCTTTTGCCGCTTCGATTTCTTCGGCGGCAAAGTCTTTCATTTCGGGGTCGGACAGCATTTCTTCGGCATCTGCCAAGTCGCTTTGCGCCAGTTGATAGTTTTGGAATACTTCGACGACGGGGGTCAGTTCGGCGTGTTCGCGCGTGAGCTTGCGGTAGTTGTCCATATCGGATGTGGCTTCGGGTTGCCCTAAAAGGTGGGTAACTTCTTCCAACCGGTCGCCGAGTTGTTGCAGTTTTTCTAAGATAGACGGCTTCATAATTCTTCCATAACAAACGCCGCCTGAATTTCAGACGGCATCAAACCGCGGTCATTATAATATATTTTCTGAATATTCAAAAAGATAATCTAGGGACGGAGCAGGCTGTCGGCATTGCGTTCCGTTATCGCGGCGATTTCCGCCGCGCCGGTACCGCGTATCTGCGCGGCAATTTCGGCAATCCGAAGAATGTTGGCAGGCGTATTGACGGTGTTTTTCAACATAAACGGGCTATCCGTTTCCAATACGAAATCCCCGTCGTTCAAGGCTTTAAGCGTATCGCGCACTTTACGCGCGTTCGGGTTGAGCAGCAGCGAACCGATGCCGATTTTGAAACCCAGTTTCGCCAACACGTGCGCTTCTTCAATACTGCCGGAAAAGGCGTGGACAATGCCGCCCCAGGTAAAGCCCGTCCGTTTGACGGCGGCGGCGATGTCGGCGGCGGCTTTGAGATTATGGATAATCACGCGCCGACGCAGGGTTTGCGCGATTTCAAGCTGGCGGCTGAAGACTTGGATTTGCCGTTCGCGCTGCTGCGGCGTTTGGGTTTTGTCGTAAAAATCCAAGCCGATTTCGCCGACCCATGCCTGCGGATAACGTGCCAACATCGCTTCCAGGCGGACGCAATCACGCTCGGCAATGCCGTCTGAAAACCAAGGATGGATGCCGAGCGCAATACGGATTTGACCGTGTTCGGACGGCATTTCCGACAGTTCCGCCACGCTTTGCCAATCCTGCGGACAGGTGGCGGGAACGATAAACCGCTTCACCCCAACTTTCCGCGCGGCGGTCAGGATGTGCGGCAGGTTTTCGCGCAGGGCGGCATCGGCAAGGTGGCAGTGGGTGTCGGTGAAGTTCATTTCGATTCCGCAATGCGGCAGGTTCACATAAAAATAAGGCAGGGCGGCAAGGGATGCCGTGTACGGGCGGCGCATAAGGCGCGGTCAACGCCCCGTCATTGCCATTTCAATCCGCTATAACTTCAGTCTTGCCAACTCTTTTTCTACATCTTCCGCGCCCCAGCCTTGCGATACGGCGAGGGTCATCAGCGCGGTGGCGGTTTCGAGGTTGCATTTGCCGCCGTTGATGATGCCCGAGTTGCGGAACGCATTGCCTTGCGCGTAAACGGCGGCAGTTCTGCCTTGTCGGACTTGGCTGATGTTGAGCAACAATTTTCCTTGCCGCGTGAAGTCTCGGACAGCGCGGATAAAGCCTTCGTCTGCGGGCGTGTTGCCGTGTCCGTAACTTTGCAGGATAAGGGCGTGGGCGGGAAGCTGTCCGAGTCCGTCGGCAAGTTCTTGGACGGCAAAGCCGGGGATAAGCGTGCGGACGGCGATTTTTGCCTGCGGGTCGGGATAACGGATTTTGAGGCCGTCTGAAACATCTGCCGTGTCCTGATTCGGGATGCGGACATTGTGCCAGCCCTGGGTTTCGTCCCACTCCGCCAGTGCGCCGAAATGCGGATTGTCGAAACCGGCGGCGGTTTCGGTGCTGACTTTGCTGCTGCCGACGGCGGGATAAAGTTTGCCGTCAAAGGCAATAAGCGTCTGCTTCAATCCGAGTGGGAATGCGGCAACGGCAGTCGCCAGATTGCGCGGCGCGTCGCTGCCCACGGCGTTGTACGGCCATTGGGAGCCGGTCAGGACGATTGGCTTGTCCAAACCCTGCAGCGCGAGGGCGAACAGATTGGCGGTATAGGCGAGCGTGTCCGTGCCGTGCAGCACCAAAACGCCGTCGTACTGCGGCAGCGCGGCGGCAATGATGTCCAGCCAAGCGCACCAGTTTTGCAGTTGGACGGCGGAAGAATCAATCAGCGTCCCACAAACGTGCCAATCGAAATCCATGCCGTTTGAAAACGGCGCGAGTGCCTGCCCGACCAGCGCGGTATCGGGGCGCAGGCCTTCGCTGCTTTGCGTCATGCCGATGGTGCCGCCGGTATAAAGGACAAAAATTTTCTGTTTCATGGCTCATCCTGAAAATGCAAAGACCGCCTGAAACGCGAAATGCGTCCGGACGGTCGAAAATCTGATTTACTGCTGCTTCTGTGCCGCTTTTTTCGCTGCCTTTTCCGCCTTGCGTTTGGCGCGTTTTTCGCTCAATTGTGCGCGGTAAAGCTGATAATGTCGGCGTTTGCGCCACCAGAACCACGCCAGCGCCGCCGCCAGCACGCCCAATGCGATGAAGATGCCGGATTGCAGGCTGTGCATTTTCGCCATCAGCCAATCGATGTTGTGCGCGCCGTACTCGCCCAAGTAAATCCAAACGGGCACGGAAATCAGCGCGGCAAGCCCGTCCATAATCAGAAAGCGCAGATACGATACTTTGCGGCTGATGCCGGCGGTAACGAAAACGGCAGTCCGCAAACCCGGCAGGAAACGAGCGACAAACAGAACCCAGTTGCCGTATTTGTCGAATTTTTCCTGAACCTGTGCGTAACGTTTCGGCGTCATGATGCGCGCAATCGGTTTGAACTTGAGGATTTTCTGCCCCCAGATGCGTCCGGCGGCGAACATGATGCCGTCGCCCGCCAACACGCCGAGCATACCGACTGCAAACATAATATGCGGATTGGTATAACCCATACCCGAAATCACGCCGCCTGTTACCAAGGTCAAATCCTCGGGGATCGGCACGCCGAAACCGCAGATGACCAAAACGAAAAACACGGCCGCATAGCCGTATTCGACAAAAAAGGCTTCCAAAAGGGCAAACATAGCGGATATTCCATTGTCGGAGATAAAAAGTCAGAACAAGCCGAAACATTTTCTGCGCGAAACGGCATTCTATCAAAGATTATGCCGTCTGAAAGCGGCAAGGGGCAGATTCGCGCCCTCTGCCGGACGTTCAGACGGCATTTAAACAGGAAAACCGCCGCTGTTGAAACGGTTTTGCCTGATTTTGCCTAAAGGCTGCCGATGGCGGAAGCAATACGTTCCGCACCGTCGCGCGCCCAATCCGCCTGCCGCGCCTCCACCATCACACGCACGACGGGTTCGGTTCCCGAAGCGCGCAACACGACACGCCCTTTGCCTTCGAGTTCTTTTTCCACTTCCGCCAACACGTCTTTTGAGGCTTCCTGCCATTTCTGACCTTTTTGGATGCGCACGTTAATCATAGTTTGCGGATACGGCTGCCAATCGGCGCAAACGGTGGCGAGGTCTTGGTTCAGCGTTTGCAGTGCCGCCAAAACTTGCAGCGCGGAAATAATGCCGTCGCCGGTGTTGTGTTTGTCCATGCACAAAATATGGCCGCTGGCTTCGCCGCCGATGAGCCAGCCGCGTTGGTTCAGCTGTTCCAACACATAGCGGTCGCCGACTTTGGCGCGGCAGAAATCCACGCCCTGCTCTTTCAGGGCGATTTCCATCGCCATATTGGTCATGACCGTGCCGACCACGCCGCCGATGTTGATACCTTCTCGGGCGCGGGCTTTAGCAATGACGTAAATCAGGCTGTCGCCGTCGTAAACCTTACCGTTTTTATCGACCATCATCAGGCGGTCTCCGTCGCCGTCTAAGGCGATGCCGTAGTCGGCTTCATGCTGTAAAACGGCTGCCTGGAGTGTCTTGGTATAAGTCGCACCGCATTTTTCATTGATATTGTAGCCGTTGGGTTCGTCGCCGATGCTGACGACTTGTGCGCCCAGTTCGTGAAACACCTTGGGTGCGACACCGTACCCCGCGCCGTTGGCAGTATCGATAACCAACTTCAAACCCCGAAGGTCGGAATGGCTGGGAAAGGTAGATTTGCAAAATTCGATATAGCGGTCGTCCGCACCACTGATGCGGCGTGCGCGACCGAGGCGTGCAGAAGGCTGGGTTTTCATTTCTTCGTCGATTTTGGCTTCGATTTCCAACTCGATTTCATCGCTCAGTTTCACGCCGCCCTCGGCAAAGAATTTGATGCCGTTGTCGGAATAGGCGTTGTGCGACGCGGAAATCATCACGCCGGCGGACAGGCGCAACGCGCGGGTCAGATAAGCCACGCCGGGCGTGGGCAGCGGTCCGGTCTGTACCACATTCACACCCGCCGCCGTAAAACCGGCCACCAAAGCGGCTTCCAGCATATAGCCGGAAATACGCGTATCCTTGCCGATTAAAACGGTCGGTTTCTGGTCGGTGTCGTGCTGAACCAAAACCTGACCCGCCGCATAGCCGAGTTTCAATACAAAATCGGGCGTAATCGGAAACTGCCCGACTTCGCCGCGCACGCCGTCCGTGCCGAAATATTTTTTTGCCATGTGTTGCTCCGAGAATGTGAACCGTTGTCCGAGATTATACAGTCAGTTTGTGCCTTGCTGTCTGCACCGTTGATGCCGTCTGAAGCCGCCCCGTCCTTTTCAGACGGCATGAAGTATGCGAACCGCTGTTTACAGATTGATGCCCAACGCTTCCCACACCTTCAACGCGTCCGCCGTCGCCTTCACGTCATGCACCCGCACAATTTGCGCGCCGCGCGCCACAGCCGCCACAGCCGCCGCCACGCTGCCGTGTACGCGCGCCGCCGCGTCGGTTTCGCCCGTCAGTTCGCCTACCATGCGTTTGCGCGATACGCCGATCAGCAGCGGAAAGCCTGTTTCCGCCATCAATTCGGGCAAATGCCTCATCAGCGCGATATTGTGTTGCAGGGTTTTGCCGAAGCCGAAACCCGGATCGAGCGTGATGCGTTGCGGTGCGATGCCTGCCGCGATGCATTCCGCCGCCCGCGCTTTCAAATACCGCGCCACTTCACCGACAACATCCTGATATTTCGGATTAATCTGCATGTTTTCAGGCAAACCCCGCATGTGCATCAGGCAAATGCCCGTGTCCGTCTGGCGCGCCAGCAATTCGACCGCACCTTCGTCGGTCAACGCCGCCACATCGTTAATAATATCGATGCCACCGAGTGCCAACGCTTTTTCCATAATCACCGTGCGGCGCGTGTCCAAACTGACGGGAACGCCCCACCCCGCCACTTCTGCCAATACAGGCTCAACCCGCGCCCATTCTTCTTCGGACGAAACATAATCCGCACCCGGCCGCGTCGATTCGCCGCCGATGTCGAGAATGTCCGCACCCTCTTTCAAAAGCCGTTCGGCGTGCGCCAAAGCTGTTCGGGCGTTTTGCGAATACGCGCCGCCGTCGGAAAAAGAATCGGGCGTGAGATTCACGATGCCCATGATTTTCGGCTTGTCCAAACCGATTTCAAACCGTCCTGCCTGCCAAACGTGTCGTGCCATCTGAACTCCTCCCAAAATAAAAAAACAGATTGAGACCTTTGCAAAAATAGTCTGTTAACGAAATTTGACGCATAAAAATGCGCCAAAAAATTTTCAATTGCCTAAAACCTTCCTAATATTGAGCAAAAAGTAGGAAAAATCAGAAAAGTTTTGCATTTTGAAAATGAGATTGAGCATAAAATTTTAGTAACCTATGTTATTGCAAAGGTCTCAGATTATATGCCGTCTGAAACCGTCTTGTGCGCTTCAGACGGCACCGCTATTCGGGCGGCAGACGGCATGTTGTCCGAATGTCTGCTCCGCCTTTGAATCTGCCGGTATGCCTGCTATCCGCCCGACTTTTCAAAACAGGTTCCGACGATTCCGCACGCGCCTGCCGCCTTTGCCAAGCCGTACAGGATTTCCTGCGGCATATCGCGGTTCCATAATCCCGTAATATTCGCAATCACGGGCAGATGGCTGATTTGGCGGACTTTCACGATGGATTCGACATCCAAACGGTAGGGATGGCCTTTGGTATGGTTCAATACGCCCGACTCGCCCAGAATCAGGTGGCGGTTGCCGCGCGAGACGACATATTCTGCGGCATTCAACCAATCTTCGGCAGAATGGTGCTTGTCTTTACACAGCACCAAGGGAATGTTCAGGCTTCCGGCTTCATTCAATACGGCAAGATCGGACATCAGCCCGCCGCCCAAATACAGGATGTCCGCCCCCGCATTCAAAGCCGCTTCGACATGGCGGACGTTGCGGACGCGCACCAATACGGGTTTCCCTGCGCCATGCGCCGATGCGGTCTGTTCCGCCAACCGTCTGCACCGTCCTCGCCCTTCATCCGCACTTGAAGTGTCGTATAAGTTTGCCGAAGTGAAAAACGGATCTAGAAACACTGCATCCGCATTGCGCCATACTGACGGTTCTGCGGCGATACAGACGGTTTCCCCGCCGCCGAAAGCCACGCCTTTGGCGGCAACGCGGCTGTCTTCCGCCCGATTTTCCCAACTGACGGTTTTCCATGTATCCAAAATGCGGACGGCTTTCTCGACCTCCGGCAGCGTCTGCACCTCCCTGACGCTCAAAACCCTATCGTCGCCGATTGCGCCGATGACGGTACGCTCGTCGCCGTGAGAAATGTGTTCTCGCAGACCTCTGCTGCGGATAAAGGCGACAACGCCGGCAATGTCCGCTTCGGCGGCACGCCTGCTCATGACAATAATCATATTTCCTCCTGACACAAGAAACGGCCTGCCCAAAATAGGATTTTTGCAAGCCGTGTTATACTGTGGCGTGTTTTACAGATTGTTCGGGCTATGGATTTATTATCGGTTTTCCACAAATACCGTCTGAAATATGCGGTGGCCGTGCTGACGATACTGCTTTTGGCGGCAGTCGGGCTGCACGCTTCCGTATATCGCACCTTCACGCCTGAAAACATCCGCAGCCGCCTCCAACAAAGCATTGCACACACACACCGGAAAATCTCGTTTGATGCGGACATTCAGCGCAGGCTCCTGCCCCGGCCGACCGTCATCCTGAAAAACCTGACCATTACCGAACCCGGCGGCGACCAGACTGCCGTTTCCGTCCAAGAAACCAAAATCGGATTGAGCTGGAAAAACCTGTGGTCGGATCAGATACAGATTGAAAAATGGGTGGTTTCGAGTGCGGAACTTGCCCTGACGCGCGACGGGAAAGGTGTTTGGAACATCCAAGACCTGATCGACAGCCAAAAACGCCAAGCCTCAGTCAACCGCATTATCGTCGAAAACAGCACCGTCCGCCTCAATTTCCTGCAGGAACAGCTTATCCTGAAGGAAATCAACCTCAACCTGCAATCCCCCGATTCGTCGGGGCAGCCGTTTGAAAGTTCGGGCATACTGGTTTGGGGAAAGCTGTCCGTCCCGTGGAAAAGCAGGGGGCTGTTCCTTTCAGACGGCATCGGCACGCCCGAAATCTCACCGTTCCATTTTGAAGCTTCCACTTCGCTGGACGGACACGGCATCACCATTTCCACCACCGGCAGCCCTTCTGTCCGCTTCAACGCCGGCGGAGCGGATGCCGCCGGCCTCGGCCTGCGTGCAGACACTTCCTTCCGCAACCTCCACCTGACCGCCCAAATCCCTACGCTGGCACTCAGGAACAACAGCATTAAAATTGAAACCGTCAACGGCGCATTTACCGCCGGCGGCGAATATGCCCGATGGGACGGTTCGTTCAAACTCGACAAAGCCAACCTGCACTCCGGCATCGCCAACATCGGCAACGCCGAAATCTCCGGCAGCTTCAAAACACCGCGCCACCAGACCAACTTCTCCCTCAATTCGCCGCTCGTATGGACGGAAAACAAAGGGCTGGAGGCGCCGCGCCTGTATGTATCGACCCTTCAGGATACCGTCAACCGCCTGCCGCAACCCCGTTTCATCAGCCGGCTCGACGGTTCGCTGTCCGTACCGAATCTGCAAAATTGGAATGCCGAATTAAACGGCACATTCGACCGCCAAACCGTTGCCGCGAAATTCAGATACACACATGAAGACACACCGCATCTGGAAGCCGCCGTCGCACTGCAAAAATTGAACCTGACCCCCTATCTTGACGACGTGCGGCAACAAAACGGCAAAATATTTCCCGACACCCTCGCCAAGCTGTCCGGCGACATCGAGGCGCACCTGAAAATCGGAAAAGTCCAACTTCCCGGCCTGCAACTGGACGATATGGAAACCTACCTCCACGCCGACAAAGGCCATATCGCGCTCAGCCGTTTCAAGTCAGGGCTTTACGGCGGCCATACCGAAGGCGGCATCAGCATCGCCAACACCCGTCCCGCCACTTACCGCCTGCAACAGAATGCAAGCAACATCCAAATCCAACCGCTGCTGCAAGACCTGTTCGGCTTCCACAGCTTCAGCGGCAACGGCGACGCGGTCATCGACCTGACCGCGGGCGGCGAAACCCGAAAAGAGCTTATCCGCTCGCTTCAGGGCAGCCTGTCGCTAAATATTTCCAACGGTGCATGGCACGGTATCGACATGGACAATATCCTGAAAAACGGCATTTCGGGCAAAACTGCCGACAATGCCGCACCCAGCACACCCTTCCACCGATTCACGCTCAACAGCGAAATTTCAGACGGCATCAGCCGCCACATCGATACCGAACTCTTCTCCGACAGCCTCTATGTTACCAGCAACGGCTATACCAATCTGGATACGCAGGAATTGTCTGAAGATGTCCTTATCCGCAACGCCGTCCATCCGAAAAACAAACCGATTCCCCTGAAAATCACCGGTACGGTGGACAAACCGTCCATTACCGTCGATTACGGCAGGCTGACCGGCGGCATCAATTCGCGCAAAGAGAAACAGAAAATCCTCGAAGACACCCTGCTGGAACAATGGCAGTGGCTCAAACCTAAAGAACCGTAAACATCCTGCGTACACAAATGCCGTCTGAAACGCCCCCACGCTTCAGACGGCAGACCGTAAAACCTACAACCCCAATTCCTCCCAAATCCCATCAATCTTAGCCGTAACCGCAGGGTCTTTTTTGATGACGCTCCCCCATTCGCGGTCGGTTTCGCCCGGCCATTTGTTGGTCGCGTCCAAACCCATTTTGCCGCCGAGTCCGCTGACGGGGCTGGCGAAGTCGAGATAATCGATGGGCGTGTTTTCTACCAAAACAGTGTCGCGCACAGGGTCCATGCGCGTGGTGACCGCCCAGATGACTTCTTTCCAGTCGCGCACGTCCACATCGTCATCCACCACGATGATGAATTTGGTGTACATAAACTGGCGCAGGAACGACCAGCAGCCCATCATCACGCGTTTGGCGTGTCCGGCGTACTGTTTTTTCATGCTCACCACCGCCATGCGGTAGGAGCAGCCTTCGGGCGGCAGGTAGAAATCGGTGATTTCGGGAAACTGCTTTTGCAAGAGCGGTACGAACACTTCGTTCAACGCCACGCCCAAAACGGCAGGCTCATCGGGCGGTTTGCCTGTGTAGGTCGAATGGTAAATCGGGTTTTCGCGCATGGTGATGCGTTCGACCGTAAACACAGGGAAATAATCCTGCTCGTTGTAATAGCCCGTGTGGTCGCCGTACGGGCCTTCCAACGCGGTTTCGTTCGGATGAATCACACCTTCCAGCACGATTTCTGCGCGTGCAGGCACTTGCAAATCGTTGCCGATACATTTCACCAGCTCCGTCCGCGAACCGCGCAGCAGTCCGGCAAACTGGTATTCGCTCAAGGTATCGGGAACGGGCGTTACCGCGCCCAAAATGGTGGCAGGGTCGCAGCCGAGCACGACGGCGACGGGATACGGCGTATCGGGATTGAGTTTGCGGAACTCCTGATAATCCAACGCGCCGCCGCGATGCGACAGCCAGCGCATAATCAGCTTGTTTTTGCCGATGAGTTGTTGGCGGTAAATGCCGAGATTTTGGCGTTTTTTGTGCGGCCCGCGCGTTACGGTCAAGCCCCATGTTACCAGCGGCGCAACGTCTTCCGGCCAGCAATGCTGAATCGGAAGTTTATACAAATCAACGTTTTCGCCTTCCCACACGATTTCCTGACACGGCGCGTTTTTCACCACGTTCGGCGCCATGCTCCAAATGTCTTTCAGTAGCGGCAGTTTGGAAAACGCATCTTTGATGCCTTTGGGCGGTTCGGGTTCTTTCAAATACGCCAGCGTCTGCCCGATTTCGCGCAGCTTGGACACGCTGTCCGCCCCCATACCCATCGCCACGCGTTCGGGCGTGCCGAACAGGTTTGCCAACACGGGATAATCGTAGCGCGTGCCGTCGGGCTTAATCGGGTGTTCAAACAGCAACGCCGGCCCTTCGGCACGCAGCACGCGGTCGGCGATTTCGGTCATTTCCAAATGCGGGGAAACGGGATGCGCGATGCGCTTGAGTTTGCCCTGCTGCTCGAGCATGGCGATGAAGTCGCGTAGGTCTTTGTATTTCATGTTTATCTTTTTGTCCTTTTATCCTGAACAATCCGATTCGGATACCGCTCCTATCCTTGCCTGCGCTTCGGCATATTCTATGCCGTGATAAAAGTCGCGTACCAGCGGATGTCCGCCGCTTTGATGCAGTTGCAGCAAAGGGCGTTGGTTGTCGGACTGGGTAACGACATTGCAATGCAAACCGAAGGTGTCGGATTCGTAAGGGGGCAGCCGGTTGCAGATCATACCGAAATAAACGGCGTTTTCCGGATTGTCGTAAAAGCGGCTTTGATAGTCGTTAAAACTCTTTTCGCTGACGGATACCCACACGCCATATTCCAGCGTTTCCTCATGCCCGATAATCGGAATCGGCAGCACCGCGCGGATAAAGCGGTCGGTTTGGTCGGGATAGCGGATGATGCAGAAATCAGAATCGCATTCTGCTTGATAAGCAATGCGTTCTTCTTCACTGAGTTGATTATAGGGATCGGGGGCGGTAAAGCCGATTGCGGGCATATCTTCATGTTTTTCGCCGCAGGAAGTGCAAGTGTACATAAGGTTTCAGACTTTCAAAACGAGTTTGCGGTAAAGCCATTCGCCGGCAAACGGCATCCCCATCAATACATAGGCAATCACGCCGGTATAAACCGCCCACCAATCATATCGCCCCAACCGTGCCAACAAAGCGGCAAGCGTCCCGTTGGCAATAAAGAATACGCACCAAACCTGCGTTACCCGGCGGGTATAGCGCACGGCTTTTTCAGGCAGGTCGGGCTGTTGCAGCCGCGCGAGCCTTTCTATGACCGTCTGTCCGGCAAACAGGCTGCCGCCGAACACCGCCAACATCATCAGATTGACGAGGACGGGATACCAATACATCGAATCATGCCGCCCGAACACCAATACTGCGGCAAAAAACAGTGTAATAAACAAAGCCGCATAACGCTGTTGGGGCAGTTTGGCAGTCAGGGCGCGCAGCAGCCACAACCCGCACATCGCCGCCGCCAGCCAGACAAACCAGCCCGCCTCCCTGCCGTAATATAGTGGATTAACAAAAACCAGTACAGCGTTGCCTCGCCTTGCCGTACTGTCTGCGGCTTCGTCGCCTTGTCCTGATTTAAATTTAATCCACTATACCACAAAGCGGGATAGGCAATGCTTAATACGGTCAGAAAAATATGTCCGAAAAAACCGGGTTTCATTTTGAATCCGCACAAATGTTTTCAGACGGCATCCGATAAAAACATGCCGTCTGAAAAATAATTAGAAATACCCGATTAGCCCGCCTGAATCTTCAATACCGCCTGTACCACGTCGTTGACGGTGCGGACATTGCGGAAATCTTCAGCCTGCAGCTTGCGGGCTGCCACAGCCATTCACGATTGCGATATACCCGGCGGCATTCCCGACTGCCGTTCAGCAGAAAGCGCACCCATTCCAAACCGCTCCAATATGCCTCGGGCAGCATACCGGCTTCAGACGGCATATCGTCCGAAGCAGATAAAGTCAGGCTGTAACGCGTCCCTTTGGTCAGAACCATCGCCAAAGCATAAGCAAACGGCGCGCGCGTTGCCGATACGGCATATCCTTCCGGCAGCGGATCGTCCGCCGCCAAAACCAAAACCGACCCGCATCCCTCTTCCAACAGTGATGCCGCTTCCGCCAATGCCGTTTCCACACCGTCGGCACACACGGCCAATGCCGTCTGCTCGCTCATATCCCGCCTCAATATCGACCATTACCCCGCCGTTGCATTGTGCACCGACAAACCGAACGAAGTCGGCGACACGATTTGCGATTTCAACAGTTCCAACCACAAATCGAAACTGCGCGCCATTTCCCCGTCGTGCGAGGCATAAACTATAGTGGATTAAATTTTACTAGATTAGCAGATATGTTACCCTCGAAATATGAAGATAACACACTGCAAATTAAAGAAAAAAGTACAGAAAGAACTGCTCCATTTTTTTGTACTGGAAGTTACCGCCCGTTCTGCCGCCGATATTTTGGGTATCCATCCCAATTCGGCAGCACTGTTCTACCGTAAAATCCGCACGGTTATCAACCATCATTTGGTCTTGGCTGCCGATGAGGTTTTTGAGGATCCTGTCGAGCCGGACGAAAGCGATTTCGGCGGAC